>DATKCB010000167.1:0-8735 GCA_035513495.1 Planctomycetaceae bacterium
CGAGTTTGATCCGCGCCGCCCGAGAGTCGTGCGAAGTGGTGGTAGTCTGGATTTTCGTGAATCCCACTCAATTTGCACCGGGGGAAGATTTTGAGAAATATCCACGACCACTCGAACGCGATCTTGAGTTGTGCCGTCAGGTAGGAGTTGACGTGGTCTTGGCGCCTTCGGCGGAAACGATGTATCCTGCCGGACATCAGACGCACGTCGAAGTTCGCGAGATCGCTCTGCCGTGGGAAGGGAGGCATCGACCGTCCCACTTTCGGGGAGTGACGACGATCGTGTTGAAGATGTTCAATATCGTCCAGCCCAACATCGCGGTTTTCGGACAGAAGGATTATCAACAACAGGCGATCATCCGCCGCATGTGCCTCGATCTGAACGTTCCCGTTGCGATTCGTACGTGCGAAACAGTTCGCGATCCCGACGGACTGGCGCTGAGCAGCCGGAACCAGTATCTGTCGCCCCCGGAACGTCAGACGGCACTGAATCTGTCGGCCGCTCTTCGTGAAGCCGTCGGACTCGTTTCGGAGAGAAAAATCGATCTGGACGCGGCCCGCAAGCAAATGCATGAGAGACTCGAAGCAGAACCTGGAATCGATCTCGACTATGCCGAAATCGTGGATGCCGATACGCTTCAAGGTCTGGAAACTCCCCGCGATCGAATGGTGGCCATCGTTGCGGCGAAGGTCGGGACGACCCGGCTGATCGACAACATGCTGATCCCTCCGTTCTCGCTGGACGAATTGAACGACCATGATTGAAATGTTCGACTGTTGCAAAGGTTCGCGACGAACCGTCAGAAAGGACCCGGTCACTTGAAACGCATTTTGATTCGAATCCTGTACGAGGACTGGTTCTCCAACGAACTCCGAGACGGAGTGAGATACATTGGGATCGGTTATCTGCTCATCCCCTTGGTTCTGTTCGTGGTGTACCTGCTCGTGGCCGGACGGCGAAATGGGCTTTCCAGGAAGGAGCTGTCGAGTGAGCTGCTCTGGTTGGGAGCGATCGCCGTCGCCATCCTTTGCCTGCCGCTCGTGGCGAACAAACTTCCTGTGCAGAGCATGCCGGTGTTCGGCTGGGGATTCATGCTGGTGCTGGGGTTCATCGTTGCCACCAAGATACTCGAGCGTCGCGCTCAACCAATGGGAATACCGAAAGGTGTCATCTGGGATTTCTGCACGTACATGCTGGTGGCGGGCATCGTGGGTGCCCGGTTGTTTTATGTGATCCAGTACCGCGAACGAATCTTCGACGACAAAACTGGTGTCGAGTGGCTCAAAGCGGCCGTTAATTTTTCCGACGGCGGGATGGTGTTTTACGGAGGAGTGATCCTGGGAATGCTGGTCGGCGTCCGATTCGCCCGAAAGCGAAAACTTCCACTGTTGCTGCTGGCAGACATCGTGATTCCCGGAGCCTTTATCGGACTGGGGTTCGGCCGGATCGGGTGTCTGCTGAATGGCTGTTGCTACGGCGATTTCTGTTCGCTTCCGTGGGCGATTCAATTTCCTCCCGGTTCGCCCCCCTTCGAGACCTTGGTCAACCGGGGGTTTCTCGATGAGATGGCGACCGCGTCGCTTCCACTGCACCCGACGCAGATCTACAGCAGCATCAACGCCTTCATCCTGGCGGGGCTGACGATGGTCTGGTTTCGGTATCGCAAGCACGACGGAGAAATCATCATCCTCGCGTTTTTGACTTATCCGGTCACACGCTTCGTGCTCGAACTGCTCCGCAACGACGAACCGGGGCAGTTCGCGACGAACTTCACCATCTCCCAGTGGGTCAGCATGGGATTGTTTGTGTCGGGATGGGTGTTGCTGTTCTACTTCAAGAAGTATCCGCGCCCACTGACGCCGCTCCCTTTGAAACTCGAACCGCCGGAAACGTCCGCAAAGCGAATCTCCGCGGCGCGATCTGCCTGAATCGAACGGTTTCTTCACCGAAAACGAGAGCTTTCGGGTTCGAGTTGGTATGATTTCAGCACGATCTTTCCACGAACTACGAATACCTCCAGAACATCTCGATCGTGAATAAGCCGGACGAGGAACTGATTGAAGAATGCCTGACAGGACGCGCAGCCGCGTTCGGGGAACTCGTACGGCGCTATCAGGACCGGCTGGTAGGCAGCTTGTATCGCATGCTCGGTTCGCGGGAAGATTCTCTCGACATCGCTCAGGAAGCATTTGTCTCTGCATTTCAGAAGCTCGATCGTTTCCGCGGTGATTCGCAGTTTTATTCGTGGCTGTTTCGGATCGCGTACAACGCGGCCGTCAGCATGAAGCGAAAAGACCGGCTGAAGACCGTTTCCGCCGACGCGCTTCGCGAGTGCGCGGGAAACGAGCCGGATGATCCTCACCCCGCCACCCGCCCCGAGCATCGTCTTGAAACCGGCGAACGTCAGATCGCCGTGCAACGCGCCCTCGATCAGCTCGCCGAAGAATATCGCACGACGATTGTCTTGAAAGAGATGGAAGGTTTTTCCTACGAAGAGATCGCGGAACTGCTCGACATTCCGATCGGAACGGTTCGCTCGCGCCTGCACCGTGCCCGAATCGAACTTCGCGAAAAGCTGGCCGTCGTATTGAAAGAAGTCGAAGGTAAGGAATAACCTCCGAAAACTACTGGACGCCCGGAATGACCGGGAGCCACGAGCAGTAGTACATCGCCCGGGGAACGGTCAGTTCCATCCAGTCCCGCCACTGCTCGGGTGCCGACTTGGCGGTAATGTTCCCGCTGAGGATATCGAGAAGATTCGGAGGCCCTTGGTAGGTGACGACGCGGACATCATTAACCTGAAACCCGACATGACCCGCGAGCGCTGCGAGCGCGTCCTCCTCGAACCCGATTTCATCGATCAGTTGATTTTCCTTAGCCTGAGTCGCCGTATAAACCTGGCCGGTGGCGAGCAGATCGACATCTTCGGGATCGAGTGAGTTCCGATTTTCAGCGATGATGTCTTTGAACCGGATGAATCCCTCGTTCATGATTTCCGTCCAGACTTTGATGTCTTCTTCGGTCATCTCGCGAAACGGACTCAGCGAGTCTTTTAACGGTCCCGTTTTCAGTGCTTCGGAAGAGATGCCCACCTTGTCGGCGAGTTCCGTGAGATTATATCGCGGAATGATGACGCCGATCGAGCCTGTCCAAGTGGTCGGTTCGGCGAAAATTTTTGCATCTTTCCCGGCACCCATCGAGATGTAGTAGCCGCCGCTGGCCGCCATCGAGCCCATCGAGACGTAGACGGGTTTGACTGCACTGAGCTGCTTCAGCTCGTGATAGATCTGATGGCTGTCGGTCACCAGGCCACCGGGGCTGTTCACGACCAGCAGGACCCCCTTCACGTTTTCATCTTCCCTCGCTTGTTTGATGGCTTTAAGCGTATTGGAAGTAAACGGGGGCATGATCGTGCCCGAGACGACGATCCGCACGATCCGCGTTGTCGCCGTTCGCGAACCGGAATGGTATTTCTCCTGAACCGAACTTGCGGCGGAGTAATACTCTTCCTGACGCGCGACCGACTGAAAATTGTAAAACACGGAGAAGAGCAACAGGATCAGCAGTACGCGAACCTTCCATGCACTTTTATTCTGATCGGGGATTTGTACCACGACTTGAGGGGGGGGAGACTCACTTTGTTTGTTCGGAGGGATCGCTTCGTTCATCGCACGTTCTTTCTGGAATGAGTCGGGAAATCGTCTCGCCCGTTGGCCCAAACGGCTGACTCAACTCAACTTTCAACTCGCACACAACTCCACGTTGCCGTCCGTTAAATGCGGCCGGGGAGGAACAGTGTTGAAGTGGGCAATTTAAGGGGTTTCTAACGAAAAATCCGAATGTGTTTATTGTGTGCAATCTTCTTGTCAAGCAGACCTCGAAATCGTCTGAATCGTCACAACCCGACACTCAGACCGTCGATAAACCAATACGAGCAGAAGCCGACTGGGTTAGTTCGATTATCCGTTGAGCCATCGGCGACTGCAACACACACCCAAAAAACTCGTGAGCTGCTGGGGAGAACGATCTCCACGGACGCGGCTCGATTTGATTTTTTCCGAAGGAGTTCAGGGATGAAGATTCGGATCGCGCCGATCTCCAAATGCTTGATGGCGGGTACCGCTGGCGGCTTCATGCTCGCGCAGCTCTGCGGTTTTGGCTTTTCCGAAGCCGATGCCCAGCAGCCCAGTTCGATTCAGCAAGAACTGCAAAAACTGTACGAATCGGAAGGGCGGGAGGCTCCCGACATGAGGTTGGAATCGCTTCCGAACACGACTCCCGACGGTCGAGTCTTCGAAGTCGATCCCGAAGCCGCCCAGCTACCCGTACCGGCACCGGTCGAATCTTCCACCAAGCAACGTATTATGAACAAACTCTTCTGGTGGAAGAATAGCTCCCCTCCTGTCACACCAAGAGTTCGGGTCGTCCCTCCCAAAAACGCTGCCCAGTCGCAACAGCCGCCGAACTCGCAGGCGGTCCCTGCACCTCAACTTCAGCCAGCCGGACGTCCCAATTATCAACGTCCTCAAGCTCCTCCTGCAGCGAATGTGTATCAGGCACCGTTGCCGCAACAGCAGCGAATCTATCAGCAACCGCGACCATTGCCGACCGATCCCGGCCTGCAATCCGCACCGACTTACTCGGGCCAAATTCCCGTTCGCACCGCGTCTCAACCGCGGCCGGTTCCGGTAAATACATCGACGCAAAAGCATCCACTGGCGCTTCCGGCAGCTCCTCCCGCCGAGATCGACGAGAATCAGATTCCCTCAACAGCCAGGCCGTTCCCGGTTGAGACGAAACCGGCTGCGGATCTCCCTGATCTCGATGCTCTGCCGGATGAACCGCTTCCGCTCGGACCAGAACCCCAGGTTCCCGATCAGCCCAAGCCTCCGGTCGACGAGTTGTTTCCCGATCCGTTCACGGAACTCTCCGAAGCGGCCGCCGATCGCAATCGCAAACTCGACGAGATTCCGCGTCTGGACGAGAAACCTATGACTCCGACAGCCGAGCAGCCGAAACAGCCGACGGCCACGCCTGCCGATTCCGCAAAGCTGCCGATTATAACTCCGAGAAATCCACCGCAAGTTCCACAAGCAAAACCGTTTCCCGAGTCTGCCGAGAACGAACAGAACTCGACCGCAGCCCCGTTGGAAGACGAAAACCCCTTCAGCGGGTTGAAACTCGATTCTGCCGTTCCGGTCGAATCGAAGTTGCCGATCACCAACAATCAGCCCCCAAAACAAACAGATTCAGACACCGTCGAGGCGGAAACAGTCAAACCCGAATCAGAATCCGTGGAACTGGAAGGCAATCCGTTCGAAACGTCCACTCCCTCGGTTCCTGCGGACAGCGACGAAAATGCCAAACCTGCTACGAACGGCAAAGGGGCGAGCATTCCGGATCTTGCACCTTCCCTCAAGAACGAGTTCGAGCTTCCAGGAACGCGGGAGACTTCCGAAAAACCGCTGCCCGAAATGCCGAAACTGGAAAAAATCCCGAATGCCGACGGCGAACAGGGGAACTTCAGTTGGGAAGAAGAGCAGACGCGGCAAACCGCCAAATTGAAGCTGATCGCGGCTCGCAAAGGAGAGACGGGACTCAAGGGATTCTGCATCGTCTCCCTGCGTGACGATCGCGACCTGAAAGACGCGCTGCCTCAGTTCCGTTCGACTTACAACTTGCGAACGTACCATTTCTCGAAACTCGAATCCAAAATCGAATTCGACAAAGAACCCAAAAAGTATGTCCCCGCATACGACGGCAACGATCCGGTCCTGCTTTCGGCTGAGAGCGAGGAACGGGAAGGATCGCTCGACACAGCACTCTGGTTCAAAGGACGACTCTATCTGTTCGTGGACAAAGAGAACATGCAGTCGTTCGAGAACGATCCCGTACTGTATGCCGAAAACTGAGCGAATTCGGCGGTCGTCGATTCGTTACGAATTCACCTCTGGGAGCCTCCGCTCCCAGAGGTTTTATTACATCCTCACCTCGAGCGTGCGGTGCGATTCCGAATCACTTGCCGAGACTCGCATCGGCCGGCACCCCGTCGAGCAGTTCCTGGACCCGGCTCTCCAGCACCTTCGTCAACTCCTGCGCTGCAGATTTGCCCTTTCCGAATTCGGCGACGACGATCGGTTCTCCCAGCGAGACGACCGCACGGCGAACTCCGCGGATGGTGGCGGTCTGCTGCGGCAGTAAATCCTCTTCGAATTTGTCGAGCGTTTCGGCGATTCGTTCGATCGAAGCCTTTTCCGCCACATACTCGCCAGGGTAACTGAACATCTGGGTGACGAGATAAACATCGTCGAGGTCGAGGAAGAATTCGTTCGCATCGATCCCCGACTCGCGGCATTGTTCGACCCGCTCGATCGCCTTCTGGCGAACCGCTTTGACCCGCTCGGGAGTCGGGCTTTCCTTTGAATCGAGACTGTATTTCGCTTCGAGCGGTCTCAAGATGTCGTCCGACAGGGACTTCACACGCTCGGGGATGGACCCTTTCTTCGTGTGGCCGAGATATTCCAGTTCCTTGAGCGCGAGGATCCCCTCGCCAACGCGATAGATGCGCTCGGGGAGCGGTAAATCGGGGCGCGGTCTCCAGAACAAGGATTCTTCCAGCCGGTTCATCAACTCCAGCAGTTCCGCGGTCGGATCTGCGACGTAAAAATAGCGCAGACCGCACGGGATGCAGACGAGGGGACGTTCCGACCGGCGAGCGGCGGAGAGCGCGATCGTCGCCGGGCCTTCGCGGAACGGAGTGACTCGCTCGTTGAGATGATAGACCTCACCCTCGGGAAAGATCACCAGCGGATTCGGACGACTCTGCAGAATCTCGACCGCCTGCTTGAACGACTTCAAGTCGGTCCCTTCGCGATCGACGCTGAAGCAGCCGTGCTTGCGCAGAAACCAGCTTCGAAGGGGCGGGACCAGTCCCAGCACCTGCCAGGAGGTCATGAAGTAAAATGGAACACCCACCTGATCCGCCGTGTGATACATGATCACCGCATCGGCGTGCGACGAGTGATTGGGAGCGATCAGGATCCCCGCGTCTTGCGCCAACGCCGAGCGCAGATGTTCGAGTCCCCGGAATTCGACCTGCGGCATGCGTTGAGTTTTTGTCCGATACCTCTCGCGCAGCCGACGGCAACACCGAACCAGCAGCGGACTCAATTTGGGAGACCACCAACGCGGGGGTTTTTCGAATTTGGTGCGATCCATTGATTCTCTCCAAGAGAGTTTGAAAGGTGAGTCGGGTGGTTCCGACCAGTGCGGTTCCCGGTCGTGCCGTCGAACGAACAGCATAGAGGAAGGTCGCGGCGAATCGTAAAATAATACGCTGAAAAAGTCTCTTCGAGATCATTCGAGACTCTGCGCGATTGGGTTCACAGGATCCCCCGACACAAGCCCGCGACTGGCAAGTCCCGCTCCCGTGCGGTACTCTGAACGCCGTCCGAATGGGTTTACAGCAACTGTAGTGTATTCTCCGCGATCTATTATTTTCCCCACGGCATCTGCGACATGAAATTAACACCACTGGGCGAGAACGTCATCGTTGAACGCGTCGAAGCAAAAGAGATCACCGAGGGAGGGATCGTACTCCCCGATTCCGCAAAAGAGCATCCCGCCGAAGGAGTCATTCTGAGCGTCGGTGATGGTCGACTGCTCGAGGACGGCTCGAGGCATCCGCTCCAGGTCCAGGAGGGCGATCGGATTATTTTTTCCAGTTACGCGGGGAGCGATATTCAGGTGGATGGCGAAACCCTCTTGATCATGCGTGAATCCGATATTCTGGCGGTGCGCGGATAATCTGCTTTCGTCCGAGGTGTCCTGATGCGAATCGTGGAGATCGTCTGTCGGCACGTCCGCATTCCGCTCAAACGAAAAATCAAACACGCCTCGCACGAGCGAAACTCCACCGATTCGCTCGTTGTCTCGTGTCGCTTGGACGACGGCTCGGTCGGATGGGGTGAGGGACTCCCTCGCGAATACGTCACCGGCGATACCGTCGAAGCCGATCTGGAACTGTTCGAGCAGACCGCTTGGCGCGAAAGTGTCTCCCAGTCGCTCGATTCACTTGAAGACGCGGTCGCAAGGTGCCAGTCAATTCGATTTGACCCACTCGGAGAATCCGCGCGGGACAGTTTCGGAAACCCTCTCAAATGTGCGATCGAATTGAGCCTGTTGGATGCCGTATTGCGGTCCGGCGGACTCTCGTTTACGGACCTGACAAAGATCCTGGTACCGAACAGTCCGGACCCTGCTCCATCGCTCCGCTACAGCGGTGCGATCACGGCAACGTTACCCGGCAAAGTCAAATGGCTCGCACGATATTATCGTTGGACGGGATTCGAGCATTGCAAGATCAAAGTCGGTATTGCCGGGACCGACGATGTCGAACTGCTCAAACTCGTTCGTAAACACATCGGCCCGCAAATGAAACTGCGGATCGACGCCAACGAAGCCTGGACTTGCGAGAACTTGAAGGCGAAAGCTGCTTCGCTGATTCCGTTCGATCTGGTCGCGCTCGAACAACCGGTTCCCCACTCGCAGATCGGCTGTCTGTCCGAGCTGCGCCCCGAACTCGGCATACCGATCATGCTCGACGAGTCGCTGTGTTCACTCGTCGATGCCGAACGCGCCGTCGAAGCGGGCTTGTGCGATCTGTTCAATATCCGGCTGTCGAAATGCGGCGGGTATTTGAACTCGGTGCGGCTCGCAGAGATGTCCAGCAAGGC
>DATKCB010000168.1:0-9950 GCA_035513495.1 Planctomycetaceae bacterium
CATTCCTCCGACGAGAGCGCCCACCGCTCCCATCCAGGTTTTACCGGGACTGAGTACGGGGCACATTTTCTTTTTTCCCCAGAGCCTGCCGAACGTGTAGGCTCCGATGTCACCCAGTTTGACGCAGATCACCAGCGAGGCAAGCGTGAAGTATCCGGCTTGCGCTCCGGCCACCCATCGCAACTGAGTGGTCAGCACCAGCAGAACGCCGATATAGCTGACACCGAGCAAATTGGCTCCCAGGCTTTCCATGCTGTGCCCCGGAGCGTGGAATCGGGAGGCTTCCCACAGCATCAAAGCGAGAACCGAAAGTGCATACACCAACATGGGCAGGGACAAACCCGGCAGGCTGTCCCAGCCGGTTCCCGGAGAGGAAAAATGCCGCCCCAACCAAACGCTCACAATTAGCAAGACAGACAAACCGGCGATCGCGGGAAACGAGGCTTGGAAGTTTCTGACGCTCAGCAGATCGACGAATTCGTATGCACTTCGCACGGTGAGAAACAGGCACAACCCCAACAGTACCCACGCCGAGGTTCCCAGCAGATGATCGACGACGCACAATCCGACAAACGCGGGAATCAGGATCGCAGAAACGAGCAGTCGGGATCCGAGCATGTTGTTTACCGAGGAGTTTTGATACCGCCGAACCGTCGATCGCGTGCCGCGAAATCGCGAAGGGCATTGTGCAATTGATCGATCGAGAAATCCGGCCAGCAATCGGGAGTCACCCAGAACTCCGAATAACTGATCTGCCAGAGCAGGTAATTACTGACTCGCATTTCTCCCGCGGTCCGTATCACGAGATCGGGATCGGGCATCCCTGCCGTGTAGAGGTGGTTCGCGATCGTCTGTTCGTCGATCTGTTCCGGATCGAGTATTCCCGCGCGGACCTCCTCGGCAATCGCCTGGCAGGCGTCGGCGATTTCTCCCCGGCTCCCGTAATTGACGGCCAGACAGAGTCGCATCCCCTGATTGTCGGAGGCCATCGTTTCGGTCGTATTAATTTCCCGCCGCACCGCATCGGATAATCCGTCGGGACGGCCGATGACTGCAAATCGCAAGTCCTGTCGCATGATCTCGGGACGCTCGCCGATCAGGTACTGCTCGAACAGCTCCAGTAGCAGATCGAGTTCTTCCTTGGGACGCTTCCAGTTTTCGCTGCTGAGGCAATAGAGAGTCAACTGCTCGAAGCCAAGCCTGGCCGATTCTTCGATGATCGCGCGGACCGAGTCGACTCCCTGCCGATGACCTTCGATGCGCGGCATCCCGCGCGAAGCGGCCCAGCGCCCGTTTCCATCCATGATGATGGCGACGTGAGTGGGAAGCCGATCGGGATCGAGATCCCGTTTGGTGATTTCTTCGAATGTGTATCGTTCTGTGGCAGCCACCGCGGACACTTTCCGAGCCGATGTTCATCCTCCTGAAAATCATCGGCCGGGCCGAGGAGAGGGAGGATTACAGGGAAATCAGTTCCTCGAAAGGATCGGACGATTCGAGGGAAAGTTCTTCTTCCCAATAATAGGGGCTGACCGCCCGCGAGCGGATGGCAATTCTGACGGTTTCCTGTCTGATTTCAATAATTTCGACTTCTGTGTCTTCTCCGATAGTCAACGTGTCACGTGCTTCAAGACTGAAGACCTGCATGAAGAGAACTCCAAATAATTATGGTGGAGGAATAAGAACGATCGCGTGCTTTTACACTGCAACAGATTCTGACGCAGTCGGACGCAGACAGCAAGTATTTCTGGTCATGTTTTTCGAGCAATCTTTTTTGACAAAAATGATCTTCAAAAAACGATTGACACAGTCGCGCGAAGACGTTACACGAGCACAACGAGGCGCTCGCAAGCGCAATCCGGAATTCGAAGAGACCGTTCGATCCGGTTAGTCGAGTTCGATTCCGTGTTCGCCGATTCGAAACTCGACGATTGCATCGTCGCAGTCGCTGCCGCGATGCTTTGCGATGTGCAGTCCGCGTTTCATCTGCATGCCGTCGCGAACTTTTCCCATCGCGATGATCGTGTTCGCGTTGGACAGAACATCCCCGGTTTCGATCCGCCGCGAGAGCAAATCGTCGAGCATTGTTTCGTGTGAAGTGAGGAGCAGCAGGCATCCGATCTGGTCGTATCGATAGGCATGCTGCTCAATCTGCGGCTCGCTTTCGCGGAATTTCGACCGGAACAGATCCCGCGCGACCCAGTCGTGGTCCTTCCTCAAGATTTGATGATACAGATAATCGATCACATGAAATTGAAACGAGTCGCTCTCTTTCTCGACCGGCTCGACTCCGTCGATGACGCACCGCCGCACTCCATGCACGAAATTGCCGTAACAGAAGGCGATCGATTGATCGATTTTTTTCATGAACTCAACCCGCCACTCCTGCCACTGATCGCGATCGAGATTTTCGAGCGTCACCCGGCGTCCGGTTCGGCGGAATACGTGCAGATAATCGCTTCGACTCAAATCACGGTCCCAGATTTTCGTGAGATCGGGTTTGTCATCGGCAGACCGTTCGCGAAAGACCCAATCGTACATTCTTATTGCGTATTCGGCGTGATTCTGCGCATCCCCGCGCGAGGTCAGATCGAAAAAGATTCCGCGCTCTCCCTCTTGAGTGCGGCCCGCATCGGCGAATTGGATTCCGAGTTGCGTTTTGCCGATTCCCGTCGCACCGAGAACCACCGTCAATGTTCCTGGAATTAATCCACCCCCCAGCATCTCGTCGAGCCTCTTGAGGCCGGTTGATTGTCTCGTCTGAGTTGTCTGTTCACTCTGAGTTGTCATGACACGTTGATGGGGTGGAAGGGAAACGGGAGTGCAATCGATCCTGTCAGTTAATCCTCTCAGTTCATCGTGACAGATCTCTCAAGGAGGAGCATTCTCGGATATGTTTCCGCGAATCACAACCCACTCGGTCGCAGTGCAGAAGCAGACATCCCAAAGCGAATCGAGGTGCCTTGTCAATGACTTCCCGGCTTGCAACCGGGGGGTTTCACCGATTTTCTGGTGTGAGCTATCCCGAATTGACTCGCGAGTGGTTACGATGAGTTCTGTTTGAAAATGCGTTACCCATGTCGAACACTCGCTCCGTCGATGAGTTTGAAGGAGTCTTTCACGATGTCGATAAAATTGATTCGCGTCGCATTCTGCGGGTGCCTGACCAGCCTCGTTTTACAGGCAACCGCTTCCCACGCCGAGGACTGGCCCCGCTGGCGCGGTCCGCAAGCCGATGGAACCTGGAACGCTCCCGAATTGGAAACAGACTGGAAACTGACAGGACCGGCGACCGTTTGGAAGCAGCCGGTCGGTGGTGGATATTCGGGCGTCACCGTGGCCGACGGCCTGGTTTACCTCCAGGACCGTCAAACTGACCCGAACGAAGTCGAACGCGTGCTCGGTTTTGAGTCCGAGACCGGCAAACCAGTGTTCACACACTCCTATGAAGTTCGGTACGACGCGGGGAAAGATCGCAAACTCGATTATCCCAACGGACCGCGCGCGGCCCCCACGATTCACGAGGGAAAAGTCTACACGCTTGGAGCGGTGGGGGACTTGCACTGTCTCGATGCCAAGTCGGGGGAAGTTGTCTGGAAGAAGCATCTGCTCGACGATTTGCACGGACGCCTTTCGATGTGGGGGTATTCCGGTTCTCCGTTCATCTACCAAGACACGGTCATCGTCCAGCCGGGAGGTGCGAACGGTTGGCATGTCGTCGCTCTGGACAAACAGACGGGCACCGTCAAATGGCATTCGCTGAATGACGAGGCGGGTTATGCGACTCCTGTGTTGTGCGAGCACAAGGGATCGCCGCTGCTGATTCTATGGACACCGTCGCATGTTCGGGGCATCAATCCGGAAGACGGAACTCCGCTGTGGGAATACCCGTACGAGATCACCTATGGCGTCTCGATTGCCGATCCGATCGTGTTTGAAGATCTGGTACTCGTGTGTGGATACTGGGACGGTTCGAAGGCGATCCAACTGGGTGATTCGCCGACCGAGGCGAAACTGGCTTGGGAAGATAAGCGATGGTTACGGGGACTGATGTCGCAACCGCTTCAGCAGGATGGATATGGATATCTGCTCGACAAAAGTTACGGGCTGACCTGCTTCGAGCTGCGGACCGGAAAGAAACTCTGGGACGATGCTCATCAGCTCACTCCCCGCGGCACCAACCCTCAGGCGTCGCTGATCTGGTTGAACGGCACGAATCGTTCGCTGGCTCTCAACTCCGATGGTGATCTGGTGCTGACCGAGCTGACTCCCGAAAAAAGCACCGAGCTTGCTCGGACCAGCATCATCGATAAAACCTGGGCGCATCCCGCGTATGCGGGTGACAAAGTCTTTGCCCGCAGCGACACCCAACTGGTCTGCGTTCAACTGCCCGTGAAGGGTGCTCGCGAAAGAAAGACTTCTCAAATTAAGAGAGCCGATTCGAATTCGAGACAGGCTCGATCACGTCCCGCAGTAGTTCCCGTCGCATTTCGGCAGGAACAGTTGCGCGTGGTTGCGTTCGATGTCGAGATCAGCCCCCCGATTGGTGCTCCGGTGGCGTACGCTCCGGCTCGTTCGATTGTCGATCCGCTCTCGGCGCGAGGCATCGTGCTGCTCGGCCGAGAAGAACCAATCGTCATGTGCGCGGTCGACTTTATCGGAATATCCAACACGGCGTACGACGAGTGGAAGGAGAAGCTGGCCGAAGCCGCGGGCACCGATGCGAATCGAGTGACAGTACATACCTTGCATCAGCACGACGCGCCCCGCAGCGATTTTCTCACCGCTGAACTGATCGGCGAATTGGAGCGTCCCGGACAAAGTTTCGACGTGGCGTATTCCCGGGATGTGATTCGGCGAGTGTCCGACGAAATCCGGAAAGTGGTCAAGTCAGCCCGTCCAGTGACGCATCTGGGCCTCGGAAAAGCGAACGTCGAGAAGGTTGCCTCGAATCGCCGAATTCTGGGAGAGGATGGCAAGGTCAAGATCATTCGCTGGAGCAAATCGACCGATCCTGCCGCGATCGCCGCTCCGGAAGGTGTGATCGATCCCGAATTGAGCCTGATCGCGTTCTACGACGGGGATGAGCCGATCGTGTCGCTCACCTGGTACGCGACACATCCGCAAAGCTACTACGGAGAAGGAGACGTCACCTGCGAGTTCGTCGGAATCGCTCGCAATGCACGATCCGAGAAAACGAAAACTCTGCACGTTCATTTTAACGGAGCCAGCGGAAACGTCGCGGCAGGCAAGTACAACGACGGCTCCGTCGAACGCAGAGTTGTGCTTGCATCGAGAATGGAGGAAGGGATGCGGAAGGCTTGGGAAAACATGGAAAAAACCCCCGTGACTGCCGGCGATCTCGAATGGCGGACCGCTCCGGTCACGCTGCCTCCGGGAAAGCATCTCGTGCGAGAACAACTGGAGCCGATCGTGAATAACTTGAATGCCGACAAGGTTCAGCGCCTGTCGGCCGCCACGCATCTCGCTTTTCTGATGCGGTGCGAGTCGGGACACCAGATCGATCTGACCTGTTTGCGGATCGGGAACGCGTTTCTCGTCGGGATGCCGGGCGAATTGTTTGTCGAGTATCAACTAGCCGCGAAGAAGATGCGGCCCGACGACTTCGTCGCGATGGCAGCCTACGGGGATTACGGACCGGGTTACATCGGCACCGAAATCGCGTACTCGCAAGGAGGCTACGAAACGAGCGAACGCGCGAGCCGCGTGGCTCCCGAAGTGGAGGGAGTGCTGATGGAGGGGTTGAAGAAATTGCTGCTGCCGTAATGTGAGGAAAGCGGACCTTCAACTCTTCCACCTTGAACCTTACACCACTTTCTGAGCGACCAGCTTTCCGATGTTGAGCGAAGCCGTGGCCGCTGGCGAAGGGGCGTTGCAGACATTGATGATTCGCTCGGATTCGAGGATCGAGAAGTCATCGACCAGGTTCCCGTCGCGGGCGAGCAGTTGGGCGCGGACTCCTGCCGGTGCAGTGACCAACTGTTCGGACTCGATTTCGGGAACGAGCCGCTTGAGCGCTTTCACAAACGCCCGCTTGCTGAACGAACGCCACATTTCTCCGCAGCCGGTTTTCCAGTGTCGGGCGGCCATTCTCAGGAAACCCGGATACGTCAGCGATTCGAACAGATCGAACAGGTTGATGTCGGTTTTGTGATATCCCTCCCGCGCGAACGCCAGGACTGCATTCGGTCCGCACTCGACACCACCCTGGATCATCCGTGTGAAATGAACTCCGAGAAAGGGAAAGCGGGGATCGGGAGTCGGATAGATCAATCCTTTGACGAGATGTTCGGCGTCCGGTTTCAATTCGAAGTATTCGCCACGAAACGGAACGATCTTGCCGTTCGGTTTTGTGCCTGACAGTTTCGCGACACGATCCGATTGGAGACCCGCACAGGTGATCAGCCGATCGGCCTCGATCTCGTCGGTCGGTGTCCGAACCACAACTCGGCCGGGCAGGGGAGAGACCGAGACCACTTTCGCGTCGAACCGGATTTCGCCGTTTCGCTCGCAGATCAACTCCGCCAGTTTCCGGCTGACCGCCTTGTAATCGACGATTCCCGCTTCGGGAACGTGGATCGCCTTGAGTCCCGCCGCGTGGGGTTCGATTTCGCGGAGCCGCTCTCCCGAAATCATCTCACACTGCACACCGTTGGCCTGGCCTCGTTCAAAGATATTGTCGAGCCGGGAGGCTTCGGTCTCGTCGAGTGCGACGATCACTTTTCCGCACAGGTCGAACGGAATATCGTGTTCTGCGCAGAACTGCTGCATTGCGAGTTTGCCCTCGCGGCAGTTGGTCGCACGGAGCGAACCCGGCTTGTAATAGATCCCGGTATGCAGCACACCCGAGTTGCGTCCGGTCTGATGGAAAGCGACTTCGCGCTCTTTTTCGAGGACGACGACCGAACGGTCGGGATCGTTGTTCTGGATCTGCCAGGCGGTCGCGAGGCCGACGATTCCTCCACCCACGATCGCCACATCGAAACGGTTCTGCGCGGGCGGATCAGTCATTCTCGGCGATCAGACCAGTTCCGTCTCGGTGGATTTCTCTTCGGTCACCTCCTCAACGGGACAGTCCTCGAGTTCCGGATTTCCCGTGCAGTCGGGAGAGGGATGCGTGCAGACATCGCAGATGGTTTGTCCCTGCGAGTCCTTCATCGACGCCAGACCGCCGCAGCTTCCTTTGATCCGTTTATTGCTGAAGATTACTCCGATCGCCATGCCGATGACGGCGACCAGAAAGACTCCCAGTGCGATCAAAAAGTTGTTCATCATCGGAGTTCTCCGAAACGGGCTTTCCAGGCTGAGGTTGCTTGTTCCGTGAAGCCATCCTCCGCGTGAATCATCATCAGGACGGGAATTCCCCGCTCCTCAGAGTAATTATACCCTGTTTCGGGTCCCATCACCATCAGGCCGGTGGCGAGCGCATCGGCTTCCATGCAGGTGTCGGCGATCACCGAGACCGAAGCGAGCGAATGTTCGATCGGTTTCAGTGTGCGGGGGTCGATGGTGTGGGAGTATTTTTTGCCGTTGCGCTCGATAAAGTTTCGATAATCCCCCGACGTCGCCAGCGCGGCATCGGTCAGAGGGATGGCGTGTTTCACTTCGCGAGTCGATTCGAAGGGGCTCTCGACTCCGACAGTCCAGACCGAACCGTCCCGCTTGGTCCCTTTGACCCGAATCTCTCCGCCAATTTCGACCAGATAGGATTCAATCCCCAACCGTTCGAGATTTTCTGCGACGGCATCGACTCCATATCCTTTGGCAATCGCCGACAAGTTGGCCGAGAGTTCGGGATGCGATTTCTTCAGCGCAGGGGAGTCGGTGCGGACTTCGAGTTTCTCCCAGCCGATCTGATCGGCCAGGGCATGGAGCTGTTCGTCTGTCGGTGGTTCCTTCGACCGACCGGACGAACCGAATCCCCACAATTCGATGAGCGGCGCAACCGTCACGTCGAAAGCGCTTTCAGTTTGTTCGCTGATCTGCCGGGCGGTGGCCAGGACCTTGGCGGTTTCGGGTGAAACTTCGAACCAGTCGGTCGATTCGGACGAGTTGAAGCGTGAGATTTCCGAATCGGGCAACCAGTTGGACATCTGCCGATTGACGAGTTCCAGAGTATTTTGGATTTCCGTTCCTACTACTTCGGACGTCAGCTCGCTCGGCAGTACCGGCGAGACGTACTTGATCGAGTAAGTGGTCCCCATCGTCTCACCGGAGAGCGATTCGTACTTCTTCGCGGTGGTCGTCGCCGGGGAGTCGCATCCGGCAAACACGAGCAGAATCAGGAACAGAGATTTTCGCATGATTTTCTGTCGCGGCCAGGAGACGCAACGAATCAGAGTTGAAAATGATTTTGAAGCGTACGAGTTTAATCGGTCGTATTCGAGCAAATGAGTCAAGAGACGTTCAGCCAACACGCTTGCGCGTGAGGCTCGATTCACTTTTTATATTCTACTCTTTCACCTTCCACTCTTTCACTCTGACTATCCCCCGAAGTCGTCGAAGGCAATGTTTTCGGGTTCGACTCCGAGGTTTTCCAGCATGTGTAGAACCGCCTGCAACATCATGGGTGGTCCGCAAATGTAGTATTCACAATCTTCGGGTGCCGGATGTTTGCTCAGATACTCTTCGAGCAGTACCTGATGGATGAATCCGCGCAGTCCGGTCCAGTTGTCTTCGGGAAGCGGATCGGAGAGTGCGATGTGCAGACTGAAGTTGTCATTTTCTGCCTGCAGTTTCTCGAATTCCTCCAGGTAAAACAGTTCGCGGGTACTGCGTCCTCCGTACCAGTAGCTGACTTTGCGTTTTGTGTTCCGCAGATTGAACAGGTCGAAGATGTGCGAGCGGAGCGGAGCCATTCCCGCACCACCGCCGATATAGATCATTTCGGCATCGGTATTCTTGATGAAGAACTCGCCGTAGGGACCGGAGATCGTGACCTTGTCTCCCGCTTTCAAATTAAAGATGTAGGACGACATTTTTCCGGGCGGCGTTCCCTTGGGAGCGCGGGGTGGAGGAGTCGCGACCCGGACGTTCAGCATGATGATCCCTTTTTCGCCGGGATAGTTGGCCATCGAGTAAGCCCGGATCACCTCTTCTTCGACGTGCGACTCGATGTCCCACAGGGAGAACTTGTCCCAGTCTTCGCGGTACTTCTGTTCGACATCGAAGGTCGAATACTTGAGGCGGTGAGGGGGGCATTCGATCTGAATGAAACCTCCCGATTTGAAACCGACTTCTTCGCCTTCGGGAAGTTCGAGAATCAATTCTTTGATGAACGTGGCGACGTTGCGGTTCGAGCGGACGGTACATTCCCATTTTTTGGTTTCGAGGGCTTCGTGAGGAACCTCGATTACCATGTCCTGCTTGACGGCAACCTGACACGAGAGGCGTTCTCCGGCGCGTGCCGCTTTTTTGTTGATATGTCCCAGTTCGGTGGCGAGGATGTCGCCGCCACCCGAAAAGACCTTGACCTTGCATTGCGCGCAGGTCCCTCCGCCGCCGCACGCGGACGACACGAACACACCCTGAGCAGCCAACGCATTGAGCAGCTTACCTCCGGCGGGGACGATCAGTTCCTTCTGGTCGTTGACGAGGATTTTCACGTCGCCGCTGGCGACGAGTACATTTTTTGCGCCGATGATCAGAAACACCAACGCCAGCACAACGCCCGTGAAGACCGATACTCCCAGCACAATCTCTGCCAATCCTGGGTAACTCTCAAACATGACGAATCATCTTTCCTCAGTCGTATCGTTTCAAAATCCCGTGTCGGGACTGAGCCTCACAGTTTGATTCCGCCAAACGACATGAATGCCAGCGCCATCAAACCGACGGTAATGAAGGTAATCCCGAGACCCTGCAGCCCGGCCGGAATGTCGCTGTATTTGAGTTTCTCGCGAATTCCCGCCAGCGCGACAATGGCCATC
>DATKCB010000169.1:0-8741 GCA_035513495.1 Planctomycetaceae bacterium
TCGACATCGAACCATATGCGGAGACCGAGCTGCACCTGATCGCGGAAGTGAAAGTCTGTGGGAAAACGGGCGTCGAGATGGAAGCACTCACGGCCGTTTCGGTGGCGGCTTTGACGGTGTATGACATGTGCAAGGCGATCGACCGGGCGATGGAGATCGGTCCGACGCGTCTGCTGGAAAAATCGGGCGGGAAGAGCGGGCGCTTCGAACGTCCGTCAGCTCCGCCCGTCAATCAGGATTGAATCGAAATGACTCAGCCGGCCGCCGAACACGAACTCCTCTTGAGGATTGAGGAACTCGTCGGCCCCGCATTGTTCGAATGCGAAGCAGTCTTCGAGCGGGAACTCTCTCATCCGAGTCCGTTCGTGACGGATCTGCTTTCGCACATCACAAGATTCCGCGGCAAGCGGCTCCGGCCAATTCTGGTGTTACTGTCCGCATTGGCGGCGGGTGAAATCCGGTCCGCTCACACGATTATTGCCGCCGTAGTCGAGATGATTCACACGGCGACGCTGGTGCACGACGACGTACTGGACGATGCCGAGATTCGGCGGCACGTGGCGACGGTCAATACCCGCTGGAATGTCGAAACGAGCGTGCTGCTGGGAGACTTCCTGTTCACGCACGCGTTTCATCTGGCGGCGAGCCTCGACTCAACGGTGGCGTGCCGGTTGATCGGCGCTTCGACCAATCGCGTCTGCGTCGGGGAACTGACGCAAATTCGACAGCGCGGGAACTTCGATCTGTCAGAAGCAGAATATTTCCGGATCATCGATGAAAAGACTGCCGAACTGTGCGCGGTTTGCGGTGAGCTGGGAGCGAGCTACGCGGACGATGTCTCTCCGGGTGTCCCCGAAGCGCTGCGGGAATACGGGCGCAGTCTGGGGATGTCCTTCCAGATCGCCGACGATCTGCTCGATTTGACTGGCGAAGAAACCGAAACGGGAAAGACGCTCGGCAGCGATCTCGAAAAACAGAAACTGACGCTGCCGCTGATCCATTATCTGGCGACCTGCCCCGACCGGCAACGTGACGCTCTCGTGCGGTCTCTGCAAGAGGACTGCGGCAAATCGCGAGAATCGCTGAACCGTCAGCTTCGGGAGAGCGATTCTCTGGAATATTCGCGCTGGAAGGCGGAGGAATTTGCGCAGCAAGCCCGTCGTTACCTCGAAACGATTAAAGATTCCCCCGCCCGGCAGTTACTGGAAGATCTGACTTATTTTGCGGTTCGTCGGGAGTTCTGATTTTGGTTACAGGGATTCGTCCTTGACTTCGCCGGATCAAACGACGAGAACAAGACCTCCCGGGCGTCCCTTGATTTCGATTTCGTTCTCCAGTTGACAGACCAGCGATGTACGAAAATCTGACCATCATGGCAGGACGCGCGAACCCGGTGCTGGCGCGCGAAATCGCGGAACATCTCGGGGTCGATCTGGCCCGCGTCGAGATTGGAAATTTTCCGGATGGAGAGATCAGTCTGCAACTGCGACAGAACATTCGAGGCTGCGATGCATTTCTGATTCAGCCGACCGGTCCGCCGGTGAATGAAAACCTGGTTGAACTTCTGATTCTGATCGAGACGTGCCGCCGGGCTTCCGCCGATCGGATTACCGCAGTGATCCCTTATTTCGGATATGCTCGTCAGGATCGGAAAGACGCCGGCCGCGTGCCGATCACGGCCAAACTCGTGGCGAATCTGATCGTCGAGGCGGGGGCCGACCGGGTGTTGACGATGGATCTGCACGCCGCGCAAATTCAGGGTTTTTTCGACGTTCCGGTCGATCATCTGTATGCCGCCCCGGTCATCGACGAATACTTTCAGTCGTTGGCGATTCCCCATGACGAACTGGTGATTGTCAGTCCCGACGAAGGGAGCATCAAGCGGTCGCTGCAGCATCTCGACCATCTGGGAGGATCGCTGGCAATCGTCGACAAACGCCGTTCCAGCGCGACGGAAACGAAACAGGCGACTTTGATCGGCGGGCCTTTGACGGGAAAAACGGTCCTGATGTTCGACGACATCATCTCGACGGCGGGTTCGATCGTCGGCGCGGCGGAAATCGCAAATCAGCATGGAGCCAGGGAGGTCTATGTTTCGGCCTCACATGCCGTGCTGTGCGGTCCCGCGGTCGAGCGGTTGAGAAACGCTCCGATTAAAGAAATCGTCGTGACGAACAGCCTTCCGCTGCACGGTATCGAGAATCTCCCCAATCTGAAGTCCGTCTCGATCGCTCCGCTCCTGGGAGAAGCGATTCGCAGGATCCATCGCAACGAGTCGGTCAGCTATCTGTTCGACTGAATCCGGCGGAACGATCGGGCGGACGAGGAGATTACTTCTGTTTGTTGTGTTTGCGTCCGAGAACCGCATCGGCCATTTGTTCCGGCGAGAGTTCCGCAAGCACCACTTTCTTGAAATACTCGTTCGGCCAATAGATCAGATCGGAGATTTGCGGATCGTTGAGGTTCTTGGAAAGCGTCTGGATCAGAAACCATTGTTCGTGACGGGGGCATTCGGGAGCCAGGATCCGTTGAAACGCCTCGATCAGATCCTCTCGCGAGAGATCCACGATCGCGGGAAGGTTGCTGGTTGCCAACAGCCTTCGGACATACTCTTCGTGTTCTTCGGCTCCGTAGATACCTTGAAAGTCCTCAAATTTCAGCGGTCTCGGAGCGAGGCGATTGAACTCCTCCAGGGCCTCTTCCCATTCGCCGGGGCGAGCGCCATCGATCTCGGCCGCCAGATTGCTGAGAGCGGTCACGAGCGCTTCGTCGATCGGAGGGGGATGTAGTTCGGGACGTCGTGTCATCGATTCTTTACTTCGGCTTGGTGAGCGTAATCAGGCCGTCGGGAATACGGATTTGTCTCCGGCGATACGATTTTGCAACAGTCTTTCCAAGGGAAACCATCACGATTTCGTCTGTCGGGTGTCATACATAAACAGTCACAGATTGTAAACAGATTGTCATGCCGATTGCCACGAGATTCAGGTTGTATTTTCCTTGGGTTCATTTCACCGTTCAAAGTTCAATTCGGTCCGCAGAAACCTGTCTTTGCCGTCAATTTCGGGAGTGTCGAAGAAATTCATTCGATCGATTTCCTCGCACACCGAGCTTGACTCAACATGTGGAAGTGCAGGAAATCCTTGACAAATGCATTGCTCGTCGGGAGAGTGGCAGAGGGACTATTTTTTCGACCAGGACAGAATTTTTTCGGATGCCGATCAAGTTTCGATGTCAACATTGCCGTCAGTTACTCGGGATCTCCCAGACCAAAGCGGGAGAGAGCGTGGATTGTCCGACGTGCGGGCGGGCCGTTCGAGTCCCGACGCTGGATGGAAAATCGTCGCCGGCACCTGTTCCTAAAATGAATCTGCAGGACAGTTCCCTGCTCAACGCACTGGATGCACTGGCCGGACTCGGGCTGGGAGCAGCCGCGTCTCCCAAAATTCCGGCACACTCTGCTCTCGGTGAAAACAGCGAGGATTACTCCCCGATCGATGCAGAACAGCCGGGCGAGGCGGGCTCTGCTGCGGTTAATCGAGATGTATCAAAAGTCGAGGATGCGCGTGAGTTGATCCCCCGTCCGCTTCCGGAGCCTGTCGAGCTGCCGCCGCTGGAGAAACCGGTCGCCCTGGACGAACCGTCCCCCTTTCGCGAGCGAAGAGAGGTCGAGACCATCAAGCCGGCGGCAGTCGGTCCACAAGTTCCGCGAGATCCCCTGGTCGAATTGGCGACATTGACCAATCGCCCCGCTTCGCGAGACGATCGGGTTGTCGTACCGGCCGCCGGACAAAATTCTTTCAGCACTCTCGCGTTCGTTGCGGGACTGTCCTTTTTGGCCGGTTTTCTCGTACACGCTCAATTCTTCTCGAGCGATGACGCTCACCCCGAGGCAGAATCGAAAACGGAAGCAGCGCGCCGCGAGAACTCCAGCAACGCGGAACAAGGACGCTCGACGACCGGCCCGGAAATTCATAAGCAGGAAAATCACAGGCGCGCTGTCGAAGGGAGAATCACGTACCGCACCAGCGAGGGAAACAGCAAACCCGATGTAGGAGCGATTGTGATTCTGTTGCCGTCATCGCGCAGCAGTTCGGTCAAACTCCCGATCGTCGGATTTCGTCCGGCCGATCATCAGGAAGACCGTGCGGTCGCCCGCGCGTCGGTCCGGGCGCTGGGGGGCGAAGTCTGTCAGGTGGACGAGGACGGGCGATTCGAAGCGGAATTGGAACAATCTGGTAACTACCATGTTTTCGTGCTGTCTCACTTTCAGGAGCGCTCCGAGGAGGAGATTCGTTTGACCGAAAGTGTGAGGACAGTGCTGCTCGACTATTTCGATCGTCCGGAACAGTTGCCCGGGCGACGACGCTATCATCTGGGCCACGTTTATTATCGAGGCGAAGCGACCGAAATCTGGGACTATTCGTTCGAACGCCTCTGATCGAGACAGGGAAGGATCAATACCGGGATGGAACTCGAACATGCGGCCGATATCGCCGAACGGGCGGCGCGGGAAGCAGGACAGATTCTCGAAGAATGGGCCGTCAAATTTACGGCCAGGGAGAAAAGCCGGTCTAATCTGGTGACGGAAGCCGACTTCGCTGCTCAAACCGCGATTCATCAAATCCTCAGCCGGTCGTTTCCCGAACATGGTTTTCTGGGAGAAGAGGGTTTGCTGCAGCCTGCTGCGGGTGGTGAATATCGCTGGATCATCGATCCGCTCGACGGAACGGGAAATTACGTCCATCGATTTCCATACTATTGCGTTTCCATTGCACTGGAATGTCGCAATGAACTTGTCGCCGGTGTTGTATTCGATCCCAATCGGAACGAAATGTTCCGGGCGATCAAAGGCTCGGGGACGACGTTGAATGGGACCCGGGTCTCGGTCAGCGATTACGATACGCTCTCCGAATCGATGGTGGTGGCCAGTTTGCCGGTGGCGGTGAGCGGGGATGATCCTGCAGTGCTGCGTTTTTTGAAGGTCATGCCTGTGGCGCAGTCGCTGCAGCGCACCGGCTCGGCGGCGCTCAATCTGTGCTACGTCGCCGCGGGACGGATGGAGGGATACTGGTCCACCAGCCTGAAACCGTGGGATATGGCTGCGGGAGTTCTGCTGGTGGAGGAGGCGGGCGGACGGGTTTCTCGCACGGACGGAAGCGCGTTCGACGTGGAGGTCGCGGACCTGCTGGCCACCAACGGAAAGACTCTGCACGCGCAGTTGCAGCAATTGTTGCAATCGCCCGATTCCTGAAGATCCCGGGAGAACCGCGAAATTGGTTCTTTTTCGTGCCTCGAAATTAGGATAAGATAGAAGGCAGGCGTCAAATACGAACGAACTTCCGCAGGCTGCACTCACAATCGTAAGTCCTGTCTGGCTTTTCGCTTATTCCCTTGTCACTCGCTTCACCTCGGTTTCTGTTCGGTTGGTCAAGTTCTATGAGTCTCTGGCTGTCTCGGGTTCGACTCCTGAGCCGGGTTTTCATCCTGGTCTGGGTAACGTGCGCAGCGAGCCGCAGTCTGCACGCACAACCGATACTCCCGGAAAAAACCACTCCTTCGGAACCGGCGAAAGCACCGGATTCCGTCCCGTTGACCGGCGACGTGATCTATCTCAAGGATGAATCCGGACGTCCGGTCCCGGTCCCTTTGAATGCTTCGCTGAAAAAATATCTGGAATCGCTGGAACAGCCGACTCGAACCGAACAAGCTCCGGCTCCGGAGTTCAGCCTGGACTCTCTCTCGATGCAGGGAGTGGTCGGAGACGGATCGGTCGATTTGGAAACAAAAATTCAGATCACAATTTCCTCGGACAAACGAGGCGTCTTCGTACCGCTGCAATTCAAAGAAGGAATACTCAAGGACGTAACACATACTGGTCCGGGGGAGTCGATGTTTGCCGAATACCAGTCGCGCACAGGTTATCGCTGGTGGTTAAAAGGGGCCGGCAAGCATGAGATCACTCTCAAGTTGAATGTCCCGGTGCTCAAGCAGTTACAAGCCCAGCGGCTGCAGATCACTCTCCCGCGGACCGCGAAAAGCTCGTTGAAACTGACGGTCCCTTATCCCGAAGCTTCCTTCAAGGTTCAAGAAAAAACTTCGTTCATGATCACTCCGGCCGGTGCGTCGTCCGTGATTGAACTGTTCGGTCTGGGAGAAAATTTCGATCTTTCGTGGGAGGCCGCTGTCGATCGCACGCAGACGGCACCGATTCTCCGAGCGCGGACCGATCTCAGTGCGGAATTGCAGCCGGGAACGGTTTTGCTGAAAGCGCGTCAGCAGCTCAATGCCGTGCAAGGACAGTTTCGGGAGATCGACGTGCGCGTGCCCCTCGGGTTCAAACAGGAATCGATGACGGTCGAAGGAACTCTTCTGGAGTCGGTCTCCGAGATTGCCGGAAAACCCGGCTGGAAAAAAGTCACTCTGGCCTCGATGACCAGCGGTCCGGTCGATCTGATCTGGGTCTTTTCCAGCGAATTGCCTCTCGAGGAAGCGGTTCTCAGAATCGGCGGATTCGAGTTGGGGGGAGCCGTGCGACAGCAGGCGGGAACGATCGCACTGGGCCGGCTCCCGGGGTATCTGATCAGGGAGCGATCTTCGCGAGCGGTCTTTCGGAGAGACGTACCGCCGACGGCGGGACAGAATACTCCGAATCGAACTTACGACTTCTATCGTCAGCCGTTCGAACTCGAACTCGAACTCAAAAAGATTCCTCTCTCCTTCGAGGCCGACGTCTCACTGGTCTTGACGGTTCATCCCAATCGGCTGCAACTGGATGCGGACCTCAACTTGGTCCGATATCGCGGTCTGGTGGAGACACTGGAGCTGAACTGGCCGCATCGGCTCGAGGAAGGGTGGTCGATTTCGCCCAGTCTCCAGACGGGAGAGTCGGAGTCATTCTCGGTGGATATGACGGATGAATCCCTGGTTCGACTTCATTTTTCGGAACCTCTCGACCTGGATCATCTGCGGATCAGGCTGACTGCCGAACGTCCGTTTGTCGCAGAGGGAATCGCGACGCCCCTGTCGCTGCCGCGGCTCAGGAATGCACAAACACGCGATGGGATATCGGTCATCGTCCAAGGGCGTGAAAACCTCGCGATTCAACTGTCACCGCTGTCGGAAGCGATTCCTGCATCGCTTCCCGCAGGTCACATTTTCCCCGAGTTTTACGGTCAGGTGGAAACCTATCGATTTCCCTCGGAAAAAGATCTGCGGCTGGAAGTTTCGGCTGAGCCGCAGGAGGGAACCGTCGAAGTCGAGTCTACTTTGAATTTGGAACAGCCGATCGCCACCGGCCTGATGACCGTCGCACAGCAGTTTGACTATCGAATCCGCTACGAGCGATTGAGATCGCTTCGATTTCGCGTTCCGCCTCAAGCGGTCAATCTCAAGGTCTTCGACGAACAAGGGCGCGCACTCGCGTTGGAAGAAGGAAGCGTTGCGCTGGATGGATCCCGTCAAGTGCGTGTGCTGCTGAGTCAACCGCGGTTGGGAAAGCTGACCCTGCGCTGGGAATACTTGCTGAACGGCGTGAGCGGCGACGCGTCTGAAGTCCTCGAAGTTCCCTTCGTCAATCCGGGAGAGGGGTCGGTCACGAGAATCGATGCATCGCTCTCTCGAGAACTGTACGAGAAGTGGCGTCCTTCGGGAAAAGAGTGGAAACCGCTCGGCCAAACGCGCACCTTTACCCGGCAAACCGCTACCCAACCTGTAGAACGGCTCTCGATTCTGCTGTCGGAGAAAAGCCCCGATCGCGACATTCAAATTCAACCCAGAATTTCAAAAAGTCTGATCCTGTCCGACACCGATGGACGAGGGGGAATTCGAACTCGATGCTATTTTTCGATGTGGGGAATGCCCGAACAACTGAGGATTCGAATTCCCGTCGGATACGATCCCGAGCGAGTCGTGTTTAACGGTCAGGATCTTCCGGTCGCCGACTGGAAACGCGAAGCTGAGATGCTCGACTTCGAAACGCAACAGCTCGTCAACCACCTTGGTGACGGTCTGAACCTGCTGATGATCGATGTGTTTGCCAAAGATCAACAGAAATTGAACTGGGTGGACCCGATCGTGTTTCAGGCTCCCGAGATCGTCAATTCGCAAGGACACGCGCACACGCGCTGGCTGGTCGATCTGCCGTATCGGCAGCATTTGTTTTTGCCTCCCCGGGACGCGAGTTCGTACAACCGCTGGGATCGGACGGGCTTGTTCTGGGAGCGTGTTCCCAACTGGTCGCGACAGGATCTGAGCGACTGGGTGAACGTCGAGCGGACGGATCTCGACTATTTTTTCTCGGGCAGCGGCAATCAGTACGTGTTTCATCACTCCGGAAATCTCGCAGCTCTGGAACTGCGAACAATGGATCGTTCGTTGGTGATTCTGACGGGAGCCGGTGTGACGCTGGTACTCGGGTTTTTTCTGTTGAAGTTTCCCGCGACGCGAAACATCCTGACCTTGCTCCTGTTGGCGTTGGCCTTCGCGGTGTGCGGAATCTTCTATCCCACATCGATCGCGCTCCTGTTGCAGCCGGCCGCGTTGGGTTTTTGTCTGGCGTTGGGTGCAGCCGCGCTCGACCGATTCCTGCGATCGCCCAAACAGGCTCCGATTCTCTCGCTCTCCAACTCGAGCGTTCATTCGGAACGAGGTTCTTCGCAGCGGTCGATGGTTTCGTTCGGTTTGGACATCAACCCCGAAGCCCAGACTGAAATGCGAGCGCGGGAAGAACCTGCGGAAAA
>DATKCB010000170.1:0-2128 GCA_035513495.1 Planctomycetaceae bacterium
TCATCTGACCGACTCGGGGCGACAGGCGGCAGGGCTGCTGGTGAGATCTCATCGCTTGTGGGAAAGCTACATGGCGAAATATTTCAGTCTCCCCGAGACGCATCTGCACGAATCCGCCGCGCGCGTCGAGCATTTTCTGAACCCCGAAATCCGAGCCGAACTCGAATCGGAACTCGATGCTCCGAAAGCAGATCCGCACGGCCAGATCATCCCCGAAGAGCGGGAATGACGAATTCGGGCGGGAGAGACTCTCGAACGGAACGGGATTGTAATTTTTACACCGTGTCTCGAAGTCTTCCGCCGATTGTGAAACTGCTCTAGCAGCACGAGATGAAATCCTTATGATCGCGCGTCGCACCGCGAGACCGCTCCATTGAGACTCGAAACTTTTCTCCCCTACGCTCCGGCCAGGATGGCTCGAAGGGAGAGAAATTCAAGACCTTGCAAGGATCGCGAGGTGTATCGTGGTAAGAGTATCGTGTCTTCTGATCTTCTTTGCGGGTTGGTGTTCCATCACCCTGGCGTTTTCTCCCCCAGCTTCCAAGACGGGCGTTCAACCCGGACTGCTTTACGAAGAATCGCTCCGGAAGCACGGCCTTTCTCCCGATCTGGAATCTCTGCTTGGGTTCCTCGAACGGTTGCACCCCGCACATCCCGAACAACTACAGATCGAGAAGCTGATCTTGCAACTGGGTGATGAGTCGTTCCGGACGCGTCGCGAGGCGATGCACGAACTCAGCCGTTCGCCGGAACTGTCTCAGATTCAACTGGCTTCCGTCGAATCCCACTCGGACCGGGAAATTCAACGCCGGGCGAAATCTCTGCGCGAAAAGCAACGATCGGAGGGTGATTTCGTCCTGTTCTCGGTGCTGCGAACGCTCAAGCTGCACGCCGCACCGGAAACGATCCCGGTGCTGTTTCCGATTCTGCCTCAGTTACACGACAGTTTTTTGTTGCGCGAAGCGCGGGAAACCGTCCTCGCGAGCGTTCGTGAAAGCAGCGAACCGTTCTTGCTGGACGCGGTGAGGAGCCGGGAGATCGCCGTTCGTAGTACGGCACTCGTGGCATTGGGAAGGCTGGATTCGGTCCACTCGAAAGCGATCTTGCTGGACTCGTTGTCTCTCGCCGACGATCGTCTCGCGATCGCGGCTGCCGAAGGAATTGCGTTCGATTATCCCGAACAGAGCCTCGCCACGCTGTCGCGTCTGCTCGAATCTCCCTCGTTCTGCATCCGGCATCAGGCGGCTTCACTGTTGCAGACAGTCACACACAAACAGTTCGGTTACGCCCCCTACGCGAACGATCCTCAGCGAAACGAAGCGGCAATCCGCTGGCAGAAATGGATCGAAAGCGACGCGAGCACCGTCCGAGACCTGACACCGTTGCGGACGCGTCCGCAACGAACGGGACGAATTCTGCTCTGCCTGTTCCGCCCGTTTACCGTGATGGAACTCGACGAATCGGGAAACGAAGTCTTCCGATCGTCGATCACACGCGCCGCATGCGGAGGAGAGGCCGATCGTGTGACGGGTCATCGATTCTTTTCCGACTGGGAACGGAAGGCAATCATCGAACTCGACGCCTACGGCCAGAATGTCAAAGAGCCGATTCCCCTGCCGGGAATTCCCAACTCGCTGAATCTGCTCGAGAACGGTCATCTGCTGGCGGGGATTTACAATCGAAATCTCGTGTGCGAGGTCAAACCGGACGGTACGGTGGTGTGGGAAGCGAACGTCGACGGCCAACCTTCCGATGCACGCCGTCTGGCCAACGGCAATACGCTCGTCGCGCTGAACAATCGGCATCGCGTCATCGAAATCGACAACGAGGGGACGGTCGTCTGGGAGTTGAACGGATCTCCGGTTCACTCACCCGAGAGCGCCCGGCGTCTCGATAACGGCAATACTCTGGTTGCCTGCGGGCGGGAAGGTTCCGTCAAGGAGTTTTCACCGGATGGGACCGTGATCTGGGAAACGCGGGATCTCCCGATGGCTTACGACGCCATTGTACTCGATAACGGCCATCTGCTGATCGGGTATCAATCCGGACTTCGCGAACTCGACCGCGGCGGAAACCTGATCCGCGAACTGCCGGTCGGTGTGGTGCGGCGGATTCACCGCTACTAGTC
>DATKCB010000171.1:0-3094 GCA_035513495.1 Planctomycetaceae bacterium
CACCGCCTTCCTGATGTTCGCGCAAAATCCCCACGAGGGAGCAGAGATGACTCTCCCAGACGTCTGCGATGTCGGGGATGAATCGATTCTCATAGAAGGCACCCAACAGATCGCCAACTGCCGCGACTTGACCCAGATGCACCGTCGCTCGGTAGATCAGGTGCAACTCGGGGGAGTAATCGGCTCCAGGAGTTTTGAACGACTCGTTGAGTTCATCGTGCAATTTCGTGAGCAGACTCTCGATCTCGCCGGCCTTGCCCTGCTCCAGCCGCACGAGAATCAACAGCGATAACCTTGCGCGGAGCGGATCGGACCTCCCGGTCTCGGGGAAAGCACTGACTGTTTGGAACAGATCTTCGAGTCGCCCCGTTTTTTTTGCGGTCTCCAGCAGATCGAACACGGGTGAGACCGGTTCTCCCCCTCGAGGTGAGGGAAATCGATACGGTTCCAGTTCTCGCGCCAGAGGTGAGGGATCGGTCGAAGCAAATTCTCCCGTCATCCGAAAATCGGGATGGCTCTCTCCCGGAAGAACCCATGTTTTGAGATACGTGTATCGGTCTTCCAACGAGAGCAGAGATGCCCGACGGCGAACCTCGCCGACGTTGTCGGCCAGGGAGAGAGGACCTGAGAGCGGATGCAGGCTGGAAACGTTTTTCGCGGATTGTTCCGGATCGATCAACGTCGTCGGGTGATCGAGAAATTCCTGTGGAACCTGTTCCGGCCAGTCACCCGACATGACGACATTGCGGACGCGGGCCGTACGCGTCCGATCGCGATACAAGCCGAATCGGCGGGGACTGTCGGACTCCATCTGCCTGACGTAAATCGGTGTGTCGTTCAGGCTCAATGTGATCTGACCCTGTGCGAGTGAAATCGAAATCGCGTTCCAGTCATTCGCCTTGAGGGGTAACGGACGAGGGCCGCGGCGGTTCAATGGTTCCAGAGTCGCGTTCTCTTCCGGCAGTCCGGTCCATTCGAGTTTTCCATCGGTAATCCAGCGGATGCGAACTCCTCCCGGCTCGAGCAGGAATGCGAGCTTGCCCAGGGCGGGATGCACTTCGAGATCGTTCTCCTCGTAAAAGAATTCATAACTGATGCGGTCTCCGTCCAGCAGCGGCCGTTGATAGCGCATCAGACTCTGACGGTTTTCTCCCGCAGTCACTTCACTCTTCTGAGCCTCGATGATTCCGGAAGTCATCTTCCAGTCGGTTGCAGGAAGTGCGGGTTGTGCCGCCGCGACGTTCGCCGCGTTTGCGCGAACAGGATTTTCTGTAAATCGCGGTTGTGTCTCAAAGAAGTATTGAGCTTGCCACCCGCGCAGTTCATCGCCGACAGAGAGCATAACCGTTCGTGGAATCAGCGGGGTGCCAGTCAATTTGAAATTGCGAAACATCGGCCGCTGCGCGCCGTGCGATCGCAATCCGAGCCACGGGCTTTGATGGGCTGCCCGATGATCGAACCACACCGGGTGCAGATTGGATGCGAATTGAATCTGATCCTGTTTCGAGCGGATCGAGACGCGATTGAAGGCGGCGCGATCGGGTTCGTGTCTCACGAACGGACACGATTTGAAGATCACGTGTTCCTGTCCGGCATCCCACACAGTCATCTGATTGCTGCGGCCTTCCGCCTGAAACTGCAATCCTCCGTAGACGAGCCCGCCGTCGGTGAGTTCTTTTCCGCCTTCCTGAGTCTCGCAGGTGAAATCGAACTCACCCGTCAGGGGATATCGAAAGAGCAACGCGTCGTATTCCGATCCAGTCAGATGCAGAATATGCTCTTCATGCGTGAGCCACATCGCAGGAACCGCGCCTTGTGCGTTCGAGTATGCTGTCATGTTCGAGACCGGTATCCAGTATTTCAGGCGGTTTTTCTGCAAGAATTCGGGACCGGATTTTCCGAGGTGAATTTGGACGGCCACTGCATGGGCCAGCCTGACAAATGTGAACACCCGAGGCGCACCGAGTGAGTTTGCCTGCTCGACGAGAGCTTGCAGCATCGAGACGCTGAGCGGTTGAAGCTCTTCGTGGTTTAAAGCGGCTGCAGCAAGGGCGAGGTGACTGAAGTGAATCCCAGGACGCTCGGGTACGAGCGATTGGGCCGATCGGGTCAGTTTGGCCGAGAGTGCTTCGAGTTCCGTTTTCGTTTTTTCTTCAATCCGCTGGTTGGCCAATCTGGCAAACATCAGCAGAACATCGGCGTTGGGAATGTCCTGCTGCACGAGTTCTTCCAGTTCAGTCGTGAGGCGGTTGAGGCGGCCCAGTCCGTCGGCGGTTTTGACGAGAGTCCAGCCCGTGCTGAACAGACCGGGAACTCCTCCAATTGACGAAATCGGAAATGAAGTTTCGCGCGGCCGTTCGCGCAACACTCTCGCGAAGACTTCGGGGGGTGCCTCGCGAGGGACGCAGGTCGTAAAGATTCGAACCGTCTTTCGATCGTCGGCCGGCATCGACCACCGATAGAGCAGATTGTATCGTTCGTTCTCATCCAGTTGGACCAACGCCCGGTACAGAGCGCCTCCGGCCGCGACCAGTCCTTGTTCGTCATCGCTCGACCAGATCTCTGCCGATTCGGAGACGGGACCGATGGTCTCCAGTGCCTCGGCGACATTTTTCTCCCGCAGTTGCTCCAGAATGGAGAGACCAGGTTGTTGCGCGTGGGTGATATTCCCCGCGATCAAACAGATCGCCAGCGGCCAGACCAGGAGGAACTTCGGCTGCATCCATCGCGCTCGAACTTTCGCGGACTGTTTCGAATTCGACATGCTGATTGTTTCCTGCATTGGTTCCGATGTGACAAATTGTGGGTACCGGTCCGTTAAGGTTCCGTTGCGATCTCGAAAATCCGGGCCGCCCGAACGTCCATTGACTTAACCTTGATGATGGTCTCTTTCCCGACGCCCCCGGTCCGGCACATCGTCATCAGGCCGCCCGGCGGAATGTCGTCCGTACTGGCCGGCAGGTATCCGAGGAGTTCGTCCGGGGCATCATCCGTGGGACGGTAGAGGAAGAATAAAACATCCCCCCGCCGCGAGATGCGGAGGTGGGTGACGCTTTCCACTGGAAGGATTTTGATCTTTTCGTACCGCACCTCG
>DATKCB010000172.1:0-6946 GCA_035513495.1 Planctomycetaceae bacterium
AATTGGCACTCATCGACGACGACCAGCAGGAGGGATCGTCCAGATTTTCCGCCATCGAACTGCCGACAAGATTTTCATGCGAGGCCACCCAACCTGCGTGCGCATCCTGCCCCCACATCCCGATCAGGATGATGAATAACAGGGGAAATACAGATTTTGGGAATCCGGGAGACAAGAAAAGTCCTTAAAACTGAAGGTGCTTCGACTGAGGGGATCGATTATGGCGAAACGCGTTTCAGAAAATCAATACCATCTTAGAGAAATCTTAAGGATTATTCCTAAATTTCCTGAAGTTATTCCCGATGATCAAAATTTCAGGATGCTTTCAGTACGTATTGATGTCACCGCACGCCTTCGAGATGCTGTACCCTACGTGCTTTTTTAGAGAAGAAATTTTCGCTGGTTCGGTCTGATTCAAAATCTTCGTGCGTGGGCACTCGATTCACATAGAGAAATTCCCTATACTCATTGAAGCAACCTTCGAATCTGGGCCCCTCGAAGACTTTTCTTTGATTCTGGCAGATTTGAACTCAGATGACCGGCTACGATTCCGACTCCTCGCTTCAGCTCTCGGGCGAAGCCTTGAAAAAAGTTTCCGTTGAGAACTTCAGCGGTGAGGACTCGGTCTTGAATTTCAGTGCGGCGGGCGAGGCCTGGTCGTTCGATCCGTCCGATTCCGATTCGCTTGAGGTCCTGATCACCGATGAATCGGGACATCAGGTCGAACAACACCGTTTCAATCAACCCTTCATCCTGATCGGCCGATCGTCCAAGTGCGATTTGAATCTGCAAGACGAGTCGGTCAGTTTTCGCCACGCTTATCTGCAGCGGATGTACGGTCGCGTCTTGTGCGTCGATCTGGCGAGCCGATCGGGGACGCACTGGGAGCAGCGCGAGCTTCCTTACGGCTGGTTCGACGAACATCACCCCATCCGCATCGGTCCCTACCACCTGAGGCTCAACACGACGATTCTGGAGGACGAACCCGACGAGCCGGAATTCGACCCCCGCTCGTTTTTCCGAACGTTTTCGAATCAGGCGGTCCTGCCGAGAGTCTCCATCCAGCAACTGGCACGTTCGGGTCCCGGTGAATCGTGGACCATCAATCGTCCCATTACGCTCGTCGGTTCCTCATCGCGGTGCCGATTGAAGCTGTCCCACAAAAGCGTCTCGAAAGTACATTGCAGTCTGCTGTTGATGCCCGACGGGCTGTGGGTCGTCGATCTGCTCGGGAAAGACGGTACGTTTGTGGACGGTCAACCGGTGCGATATACGCGCATCGCCGACGGTTCGTCGCTGAAGGTCGGTCGATTCACGTTCCGCGTTGCCTGCGAATCGGAGCCTGCCCGTCTGCTGCCGAATCTCGCCGCAGCGAGCGCCGCGCCGGCAGCCGCTTCGTCGGGAGTTAGCGAAGAATTCGTGCTGCAACTGATGAGGCAAGTCACGAACATGCAGCAGCAATTTCTGATACAGTCGCAGCAGCAGTCGGAGATGATGCTGCAGTTCTTCGGAACGATGCATGCCGGTCAGCACAAGCTGTTGAGCGAAGAAATGGCGCGACTGCACGAAATCAATCGCGAAATGCGGGAGCTGAAACAACAGCTCCAGCAGACTCCCCGGAAATCGGAATCCCGGCGGCTGAGCCAGTCGGCAGAAGCCGCAGGGGCTCACGGCGCTGAGAATCCTGTAAATGCGACAACGGATCCCGCATCAACAATCAATCAGCCGGCCAAGCCGCCCGAGGCCGATCGCTTGCGCGAGCAGTTCGAGTTGCTGCGGCACCAACTGATGCAACATAAAGCGGCTCCTCCCAAAGAAACGACCGCAGAAAAATCCGAAGCGGAGCTTGTCGCTGAGGCTAACTGGCGTCTGCAGAAAGCAGCCGATCTGGACCGCAGTGCGATCGAGATCGTTCACCCGCAGGAAGACTGCGAGGAAACACTCGTCGACGATTCACTCGAACTCGACGCGCCCCCTCCGGAAGCTGTGATTGAAGAGGATTTGCCGGAGGAGAGCGAACCAGAAGTTGTACCGGCTGAGAAGTTCGACGTCCCCGAGCAGGACCATCATGCCTGGGTGCTCGATCGGATGCACAAGCTGGAAAACGAACGGAAAGGGCTGTTCCGCAAGATGCTTCAGTCCCTCTTTACCTCGAACGGTTGATCGATTCGTCGATCCAATCGTGCGAATTTACTCATTCTAAATTGATCTGTGATCGAGCCATGTCCAAGAAAAAGAAGAATCGACCGAACCAGCAGAACACGGGTGCAGCGCAGTCCGGCACTTCCACTCCTGCTTCTGTGAATACGATCACCGAGTCGACAACGACTCAGAAGCAGCCTCGGGTGATCAGGCATCTCAATACGAGATTCCTCTCCGGATTGTTAATCGTGTGCGCCGTCTCGGCGCTCGGGCTGTACTTTCTGCACGATTTTCAGGTGAAGCGATCGGCGGGCCAACTGCTCACGCGATCCGATCAGGCTCTGGAGGAAGGCGATTCCGAAAAAGCGATGGAACTGCTGGGGCAATATCTCAAATTCGAACCAGAGGATACCGGCTCGCTGGCGAAACTGGGTGATCTGGTCGACGGCTCGGCTCCTGCCGCGAACACCTGGATGCGAGCGTATCGAATTTACTCCCGGGTGCTCAGAGATGCTCCCGAGATCGAGAGTGCCGCCTGGTACCGATATCGACTGGTTCAACTGATGATGCAGTTGGAAGAGATTCAGCAAGCCGAGTTTCAAATCGGCAAACTTCACGAAGAACTTGACGGCGAGCACAGCGACCTTCCGTTTACTCGCTCTGACCTGTTCCTGCTGGAAGGGTTCTGCAAGCAGAGGCAAGCCCGTCGGGATCAGGCGATGCCTTATTTTCTCGCCGCCATCGCCGCCGATGGGAGCAAATTGAATCCTTATCTCGAGACCATCAGCAACGCCAGATCGCTCGGAAAGGAACTCCCCACGAGAAACCGGATCGAAGCCGCCCTCGCAAAACTTCCCGGTGACATTGAATACTCCACCCAACTCGCGGACCTTCTGACAAACTTTTCACAGGTGGTCCCCGCCCCCGAGCAGGCGAATGTCGACGAGAATTCGAATCCGGACGGTAAAGTTCCAGACGACACCACTGACATACAAATAGATGACGCGGGGACTCCGGCCAGTCCGGGAGCCGAGACGACCGGGAACGATGTCTCGATGTCCGTCGCCAACGTCGAAGATCTGATCGAAGCTCTACTCGATCGCATGGTCGAACGGGTCGAGCCGAAGTTCGAGGCCTGTCTGGTTCGCGCCAGGCATCGCATTTTGGCCAAACATCGCATTTTGAGTGAAAAACCGGATCCAGCCGTCGTCGAGGAAATCGTCAAGAAAATCGATGAAAAAATTAAAAAGGATATCGAAACAGCCGAAAACCTTGCAGGAAACGATCCGAAATTTCGACTGTTTAAAGCGGAATACGAGCTGCTGATGGCGGAATATTCACGGAGCCTACCGGAGGCCAACGAAGCCTCGGACCCGATGAGACATCTTCAAACGGCGATCGAGATTACTGCAACCGAGAAAACCGCTGCGCTGGAAAGAACTGGCTCTTCTACAGAAAATCATCAGACTTCTGATTCCCAATCCGGCAGCAGCACACAGGACGATGTATCCACAGGCAAGAGCGATACCGTCACTCAGATCGGTCTGGAGGAGCAGGCAGAAGCCTTCCTGAATTACATCGATTTCTCGGTCAAATTCTGCGACGCGCAACTGAGACGTTTCGAATTAGAAACAGAAGCGGAGGCAAAACGCGACGCTCTCCTGCAAGCCGAGACAGCGCTCGACGAGGCGATCAAAATCCGGCCCGCAGCACGTGCCAAAATCATGGAAGCGACGGAACAGAAAGTCGCTCAGGAAGGTCAAAGCGAGCGGGAAGTCGTCCAGCAACGGGTCGCACGTCGACACCAACGCGATCTCGATCTCCAACGTCTCAACCCGCTTGAACTGGAGCTCCCGGTCCGCCTGATTGATACCAAACTCACCGCCATGGGATCTCGGCTGTTGGAAGATCGACAGTTCGTTGAACACAGCGATGCTGTCGCCTCAAAAATCGCCGAGTTGGCCAGTTATCCGAACTTGAATGTCCAAATGGCAATCCGGCCGCTGCTCCAATATCTCGAAGCTCGCTGGGGTTATGTACACATCTCTGTTGACCGCAAAATTCCTGAACGGGAAAATCTGCTGAATCTCAAAGGATCGGACAACAGTTGGAGAACCGTGACCGATCTGCTCGAGAAATCACGCGTCGAACACTCGAGAGACCAGAACACACGGCGAATCATCGATCTCATGCTTGCGGATTGTTACCGAGCGCTGCAGGCACCGGAAAAACGCGAGAGTCTGTTTCGCGACATCGTGACCAGCACCGATCGGGATTGGCTGCTCGCGCGGCTGGAATACGCACGAGTACTCGAAGAACTCGGCAAGATCGACGAAGCCTTTCTGAATTACGGACTTTCCGGCAGTGAGGCCGGTGTTGTCGCCCAGATCAGGATCCTGATTCGCAGACAACTCGACCTGCCTGCCGAGCGGCGGAACTGGCGAGATGTGCAAGGAGAACTCGACGAACTGATCGCTCAAAACTCCCGGAACGTGCAGTATCAACTTTTGCAGGTGGAACTCCACTTTGTGCAAAAGCGGTATGACGACGCAGAGAAACTGCTTGGCGAACTCATCAAGCGTCAAGACACGACTCCCGCAGAGCTGCTCGCAGTCTGGCAGACAGCCATCCAATTCTATTTGAATCGCGATGATGTTGTCCTCGCGAATACCGCACATCAGGAAGCGCTCGAGTCGCTCGGTCCGAAACCGGAACTGGCCCTCTCCGAGCTGTCGATCGCTCGGGCAATCTCCGAAGAGGAATTCAAACAAAAACTCGACCAATTGCGCAATTCGCTCGAACAATATTCCGAAACGGAGCAAATCACGCTGCTCGAAATACTCGCGTCGAGGTACGCACAACTCAAAGATATCGAATCCCGGACAGCCATCCTGAAGCAGCTCGCTGAGCGGAAACCCGATCACCTCTCGTATCATTGGCTCCTCGCCGAAAATGCCATTCAGTCGGGGCGAGATTCGGAGTTTCAAGAACATCTGAAAGCGATTCGACGAATCGATGGCGAACAAAGCGCGATCGCAAAATACCTCGAAGCGAATCGGTTGCTCGAACTGATTCGGAAAGCGGCCTCTCCGTCGGAATCCAAATCAACCGAAGAGCCCCTCGCCCTGTATTCGCAAGCATCGGCGTTGCTGGATCAAGCCGAGCGAATCCGCCCGCAGTGGGTGCAGATTTATCTGCTCCGCGGAGATCTCGCGGGCTTGAGCCTGATCGGTGACGAACTGACTCAATTCGAAGCCTACAGCAAGGCGATCGAACTGGGGACCAAGCATCCGCTCGTTTACGAACGCGTGATGGCTTACCTCACAGACCACGAGCGAGAATCGGAAGCCATTCTCCTGGGAGAACGCTTTCGGAGAGAAAATCCCGGAATCTTCTCCCGGAAACTCGCCAGCCAGCTCTCCTCGGTCCTGTTTGAAGAACAAAACTATCGGGAGGCCTATGCCCTCAGCCGTCAAAGTCTGGCACGGTTGGAGGAGAAGTACGAACAGCATCTGAATGAAGCGTTTCTCCAGCGCGTGGAGTTTCATTTGCTGGAATTGGAAAAACCCGATTCACCCGAAATTCCGCCGAGGCTGAAATCGATCGAAGCCGAGTTTGAAGCCGCCGCGAAAGAAGGTCCCGGTTCCGGCCGCGTCTGGATCGAATACGTCCGCTTCCACAAGGATCGAGGCAAGCTCAATGAAGCGATCAAAGTCATTCGGCGCGCCGAACAGAATCTGCCGAAAAATACCGCCACCACACACCTCGCGCTCGGTGCGTGTTACGAATTGATCGGCGATAACGACTCGGCCCGACAGGATTACGATCGGGCATTGAGCATTCAGCCCGACAGTCCGGCAGTTTACATTCAGATGGCAGAGTATTTTCGCCAGGTCGAAGATTCCGCACAGGAAAAAATCCATCTCGAAAAATATCAGCAATTGGTCGGAAAAGATTCCGTGCCCGGCCGGAACGTCCAATACCGCCTGGAGGCTCTGAAATCTCAAGACGGGAGTTATCGGACAGCGGAACTGGCGATCAAAGAACTGGAGCGGACGCTTCCCCCGGAGCCAGAGCTGCGCCGTCGAAATCTCGCGTTTCAGACTTCCATCCTGACCCGCTTTTCTGTCCGCCCCTTCCAACTGAAGCTGATCGAAGTCCTGGAAGAAATGAAATCCATGGACAAGCTCCCGCTGACCGACCAGATCACGCTCCTCTCGGTCTATCGGCAGACCAATCAATTGGATCGCGCTGCGCAGGAAGCGAAACTGCTGCGTGAAAAATACCCGAACGATCAGTTGATTCTCACGCTGTACACCGAACTCTGTTTGCAGCAGAAAAACTATGAGGAGGCTGAAAAACTGCTCCCGCTGCTCGAACAGTCGCTGCCAGACACGGGGCTGCTCGTCGCGCTCAAGGCGCAAAAAGCGTTCGACCAGGGACAGAAACAGGAAGCGGTCCAACAGGTTCTCGATTATCACCAGTCGCTCAAACCGACTCTGCCCGCCGAACAGATTTTCCGGGAAACTGTCTCTCGCTCAAACTACCATCTGGCATTCCGCTGGCTGTTCGAAGTGCCCGGGATCAAAGGTTCGATCGAAGCCAGTCGAGTTGCAGAAGGACTGCGCCGCTTGAATCGGCGAAAACTCGATGCGTCGCTCGAAATGCTCAAACCCGTACTCGAACTCGAACAGGTTCAGAAAGCCGCGTTCGCGCAGCGGCTCCGCGAATGTTTTGTGCTGTTGACTCGCTTCGATCAGCTCGCTGATGCGGAGCGAATCTGTCGCGAATATCTGGAAGTCAG
>DATKCB010000173.1:0-4033 GCA_035513495.1 Planctomycetaceae bacterium
GCGGTGCTCGTCGAATCGATTCGCGTCTGGTGGCGCGGACGGCGCGAAGGCTGGTCCCGCTCGGTTCACGAATTCTACAACGCGATCAGCGACGGGGTGCTCTGGCCGTTTCGCAAAGCGAAGGAATCGATTCAAGGTCCTCAGAAGCCTCCGTTCGAGACGTACCGCAAACAGGAATGGTCGGCGATCCTCGAAACGGTGGAGAACATTTTCGATCGACTGGAATTCATCTCGCACACCGACAATCCCGTGCTGGCGGAGCGACTGAAGTTGCTGCTCGACGGACAATCGCGGGTCGATCTGCTCAAACTGCTCGAAGACGCGCACGCCAAAGTGAACTTCGAGGAAGAGTTTCCGAGGCTCGTCAACGCCGAGATGGACAAGTTTCGCGAAGAAAGCCCCAACTTCTATCAGTTTCTGAAAAAACTCGATCAACTCGGCGCGATGGTGCGGCCCGCAGCGAGCGTGGCGCTGTTTCTCGTCGGCTTCGGACCGGGAGGAGACCTCGCCGCGCAGGCCGTCGCGCACACCGCGTTCGGGACGGTTGTGCATGTGACTGGCGACGTCGTCGGAGGAACCGCCGTCGCGGCGGTCGGCGATGCCGCCGTCAGCAATACCGCCTCGTCGCTCTCGGCAAACATTGAAGCGCGGTTTCGCGCTCTGCACACCACATTTATCGCCCAACGCGCGACGTGGCTGCTGCAACTGATGCAGGACTTTCTGTGGGGCAGTTTTCTCGACGATCTCAATTCGGGCGCGATGCTGGCCGAGTCCGAAGAATTCCTGGCCGTTCGCTCGATTCTGGAGGAACTCGCTCCGACGGTCGCCGCGCTCGAATCGCAGACTCCCACTCCTTCAAACTCCGACTCCTGAATTCCCGATCGGCCTACGATGACGAATCCCGAACTCGCACAGCTTCAAATGCTCTCCGAAATCGACGACCTCGTGGCCCGCATCGAAGGCTGGTGCGAACAGGATGTCGCCTGGGGACCCACACGGCAATGCCGCTCGCTTCTCAAACGGCTCCTCAAACGAGTCGATAACTTGCGGATCAGGCTCGAAGCCCCCCTCGTCGTCGCGACCTTCGGAGGAACCGGCACCGGGAAAAGTTCGCTCGTCAACGGACTCATCGGAAAAGAAATCAGCCGCGTCGGCAAACAGCGCCCCACGACCACGAAACCGTTGTTGCTGTTGCATCCGCAATCCGATCCGCACGCACTCGGACTGCCGCTCGACGAGTTCGAGCTGCACGTCGTCGAATCCCCCCTGCTGCGGGACATCGCGATCATCGACTGTCCCGACATGGACACTCCCGAACTCGAAGCGGCAGGGAACAATCTCGATCTGTTGCGGAGAGTGCTCCCCTTGTCGGACGTCCTGATCTACGTTTCGACCCAGCAAAAATACCGCGACGCCGTCGTCGGCGACGAACTCGCCAGCGCAGCGGCAGGTTGCCGGCTGCTGTTCGTCCAGACGCACGCTGACGTCGAGGAAGACATTCGCTCCGACTGGGCCAAGCGTCTGAAGCATCATTACGACGTCCCCGAGATGTTCTTCGTCGATTCCGTTCGCGCTCTCAAAGAACAGCAGTCGGGACATCGCCCCTCGGGAGATTTCGCCCGCCTGCAGGACATGCTGACCGGCCACCTGATCTCGTCGCAGCGCGTCCAGATTCGCCGGGCCAATCTGCTCGATCTGGCGCTCGAAGCCTTGCAGCTCTGCTCTCAGAAAGTCGAAACCGCCTGGCCCGAGGTCGAGAAACTGATCACCGAACTCAAGCAGCAGAAACAGAAGCTGTGCGGATCGATGTCCAACGTATTACGGCAGGAACTCGAAGTCAGTTCGAACCTGTGGGAACGCCGGCTGATCTCGCGCGTGACCGAAGTCTGGGGGTTCAGTCCGTTTTCGTCGGTCCTCCGGTTCTATAACGGAATCGGCAGCTTCATCGCCTCGTTCAGTTTCTTCCGCGCCCGCACTCCCGTGCAGATGGCGGTGATCGGGGCGATGGAAGGAGTTCGCCGGATCAAGTCGCGGCTTCAGGAGAGCGACGCCGAAGAGCGGATCGAGCGGGTCGCGTCGCTCGGACTGAACGACGACGAACTCCGTGAAGCCCAGTTCGTGATCCGGGGATTCGCCCGGCAGGCCGACATCACCGACGAACAACAGATACAGTCCACGCTCGATCAACTCCGCGACACCGCCGCCAAGGTACAATCGTCGTTCCTCGGCGAAGCGAGCCGCAAGATCGACGACCTGATCGAACAACAGGCCCGCCGCACGACCGGCTGGTTCACCCGGATGTGGTACGAAGTGCTGTTCCTGGCATACCCGGCGTTTGTGATCGGAATCATCGGCAAGAATTTCTTCTACGATTCGCTGATCAAAGAGAGGGAACTGTTCGCGGTCAACTTTTACATTCCCGCCGGTGTGTTTCTGCTGCTCTGGTCGGGCCTGTTGATCATGCTTTACATCCGCAAATGCCGCCGCGGACTGGACCAGAAAATCGAACAACTCGCCCGGGAACTGGCCGAAAGCCGCTTCGAAGGTGGCCTGTTCCCCGACCTCGAACAAACCTGCCGCCTGATCGAACACGACCGCGATAGCCTCCGCACGATGCGCGACACCGCGGAAACACTACGCCACTCAATCGCAACGCTGACACCGGAGGCGCTGGGGAGTAAGGTGCCGATTGGTTAGTTGAAACGAAGGTTTATCTATGCGTATCCCAGGTGAGCGAATCAAACGCACACGGTTGATTCAGACAGAAAAATTCGTCGTGGCCGTCGAAGTCGAACTGGTGATTCTCCCCGATGACGCGAGCGAACCCTGCTACGAATCGGAAACCGTAGAGCTGTTGCGGGACATCAAGGAACACGCCGAACGGGGTGACGTGGAGTGGTTGAGCGAGCGAGGGAAAGTTTACGCGGCGATGGAACCAGTGTGATCGATTCGTCAAGCAATGTTGAATGCCCCGCAAACGCAATCTCGCTCACTTGGACGAATCGAGTGTCGCTCCCGTGTATGCGTTCTCTGATCTCTTTGCGATTGTCTTCAACGCTGCCTCAATCGTCTGGGAGACCCATTGATTCAAGCTCAGCCCCGCAGCCTCTGCTTCAATCGAAGCGGAGCGATGAAGTTCGGGAGAAATACGAACCGGAAAATTTCCCGAAAACGGTTTGTCCGGCTCCTCGCCTCGCTCGGCACAGAACGCCAGATAGTCATCCACGGAATCGTGAAACGCCTGGATCAGTTCGGTGACCGATTCGCCCTGAAACGTGACCACATCGCGAATCCCCAGCACCTGTCCGTGGAACAGCCCCGCTTCTTCATCGATTTCGTATTTGGCAGTGTACCCGTTATATTTCATGGCGTGACTCCGGCATTTTCGAGAAACTCGCGAACAGATTTCACCGCTCCTCGATCCGTCTCTTTCTCGGGATGCGGGCGGTGAAAAACGGCTCTGATTCCATTCAACGCGACCCGAACTCGCGATCCTTTCCCCTCGGTGATTTCCGCGCCAAAATGTTCCATCATTTTTTCGACATCCCGCCAGGCGATGTTGCCGGCGACGGGATCGGTAAAAATTTTCGTCAGCGTCTTGTCATGTTTACCCATCGTCCCGGCATTCCCGAACTGATATTCGGCCCCATTAAACCGAATGGTAATACGATCGCAGTATTAGTGCGGCTGCATTAGATGATACCACAATATGATATCATGTCAACGGTTGATCAGACTTGCTCTCGAATTTTCCGGAATGTCCGCAGAGTGGAGGCGAGGAATCGATGAACCGCAGGCGACGGACTTGCGGCACCGGCTCTCGAAATTTACCGAGGACTGGGAGCAACCCGAGATGGATGTTTACGATGCCGTTTAACCGAGGCGATGTCTTACTGGTGTTGTTTCCGGATTCGAATTTGCAAACAGCCAAACGGAGACGGTTGATGACTGGGGTCCGACTGCCACAGAGGGCGTCGAAGATACGTGCAGCGTCAATCGCAGTCTACTCCGCGGTCGGATTAGAGCACCGCTG
>DATKCB010000174.1:0-4391 GCA_035513495.1 Planctomycetaceae bacterium
GTCCCCGTCAGCAACCATCGCGAAGAACTCTCCCTCGCGTACTCCGACGACGAGGGAAAAACCTGGACCGACCCAGTCGTCATCGCCCGCCAGTCCGGCAAATGGCTCGCCTATCCCTACGTCTTCGAACACTCCCCGGGAAAAATCTGGGTCACAACCATGCAGGGAGACGTCCGCGTTGCTTTCGATGAGACGGATTTCATTGAGAAAAACTGAGATCCGCCTGCAATTCGCATGAACCGATCAGCATTTCGAAACGTTCAGCATATCAAGCTCGTGTTTCGAACCCTGAGGGTGATGCGATGTTTCAAGAGAAACGACCTACCTGCGTGACAGTCATCGGATGGGCTTGGATAGTCATCGGAGGCCTGGCGAGTTTTTCCGCGATTCCAGCTTTTGTCGCTTGGTCGATGGGCGCCTTAGATGATCCGAAACACCCGTGGATCACCAAAATCTATCCATTACTCGTGGGAGTTCAGTTCAGCGTAGCGCTACTCGGCCTTGTGGCGGGTATCAATTTCCTCAAACTCAAAGCCTGGCCTCGTGCTGTGTTGGAAGGCTTGACATGGTTTCTGCTGATCTGCCTCGTCGGCTTCCTGGTCTTCTGGATGTACAGCTGGATCTCGATAACTTCTAATCATCCGGAGCCGAGAGGATTCGCAATTCTGGGTGGCGTCATGGCTGTCTTCATCAGCGGATTGTATGGAGTTCCGCTGTGTATCATGCTGAAGTATCTGAGAGGATCCAAAATCAAAAATGCCATCGAGATATCCAACTTAAACTCGATGAGTGATACACAATCCTGACCCTCGTCAGTCCAGCTTTCTTCCACCTCTTTCGCGTTTCTTTGCGTCAAAGCTCAAGACGAAGCGTTCGCCGCCAGCCTGTCACCTTCCGCAAGCAGTTCTTCGAGCTGATCCAGACAATAATTCATCGAGATCACCGCCTGTTGAAAGTTCGTATGGGTCGAAGCACCCGGAGCATCCGCTTCAAACTGTTTCGCGGCGACACGAACCTTGCCGATCTTTTTGCGGAGCATTTTCAGATAGCCGGGAGGATCTTCTACTCTCGTTTCGAGAGCGCGAGAAGTATCGAACACGGCTCGCACGATTCCCATCAGTTCGGGGAAATCCTCGACTTCTTCGCTGTGCTTGACGAACGTCCGGACCATCCATGCGTGTGCCATCACTTTCTGGCACTGCTCGACCACATCGGCGAGGCTGGAGTTTGGTCCGTCATCGGTCATGCCTACATCTCTCCCTCGGCGCGGTTGGACCACCACGGCAGGCTGACCCCTCCGTCGATCGTCAGCGTGCTGCCGGTCATGTAGTCGGCATCATCGCTGAGTACGTACGCGACGCTCTTGGCGATCTCTTCGGGATTTCCCAGTCGCCCCCACGGGAGAGCCTGGCCCCCCTGCTGGATCTGTTCCTCAGTAAAAAATTTCCGTTCCCCGGGCGTATCGATCCAGCCGGGATGCACGAGGTTTACTCGAATGCGGTGCGAAGCCAGTTCGATCGCCGCCGTGCGGGCCATGTGATCGATCGCCGCCTTCGACATGTTGTACGCCATCGCGGTGGGAATCGCGAGGACCGCATGTGGAGAACTGACGACGACAATTGAGCCACCCTTCCCCTGCTTGACCATCTGCTGCGACGCTGCCCGGACTCCGTAAAACGCACCCCACATGCTGACGTCGACCGTCCGCCGGAAGCCCTCCATATTCGCGTCGATCATCAGTTCCCGGTCGGAATACGCCGCGTTCGAGACGTAACCCTCGAGCGAACCGAATTCGGCGACGGTCTTCGCGACCATCTCCTCCACTTGTTTCTGATCGGACACATCGCCCCGCAGCAGCAGCGCCTTTTGCCCATGTTTCTCGACTTCCCCTTTGACTTCTTCGGCATCCTCGGGATGAGAGCGAAAGTTGATTCCGACGTTCGCCCCTTCGCGGGCCAACAGAATCGCCACCGCGCGGCCGATTCCGCGCGAGGCCCCGGTCACGATGACGTTGCGTCCTTCAAATCGCATGGATGTTCCTGAGGTGTAAGAGTGGAAAGTAGAAGAGTGAAAGGTAAAAAAATGACAATCGCATCGAAAGTGAAATAATTATTCTTCCCGGGGCGGGCGGGACATCAGCGAGTCGGTCGCTTCGGCGGGGGATTTGCCTTCGTACATGACGCGATACACCTCCCGGGTGATCGGCATGTCGAGGTCCTTCTGATCGGCCAGATCGTACACGCTGCGGGAGGTCGTGACACCTTCGGCGACCGATTCCATCTCGGCGAGAATCTCGTCGAGCGACTTCCCCTGTCCCAGCAGTTCGCCGACTTTGCGATTGCGGCTGTGTCGGCTGGTGCAGGTGGTGATCAGGTCCCCCATCCCGGCCAGCCCGGCGAAGGTGCTTTCCTCGGCACCCAGCAATTTCCCGAACCGGGTGATCTCGACCAGCCCGCGCGTCATGAGCGCCGACTTGGCGTTGTCACCGTACCCGAGTCCGTCGCAGATTCCCGCCGCGATCGCGACGACGTTCTTGAGCGCGCCGGCCAGTTCGACGCCGATCTGATCGGCGTTGGTGTAGACGCGGAAGCGTTCGGTGTTGAATCGTTTCTGAACTTCGCGGGCGTTGCTCAAATCGCCGCAGGCGGCGACCAGACTCGCCGGCAGCCGCCGCGCGACTTCTTCGGCGTGACTCGGTCCGCTGAGTACGACCACCACACGTGCCCCCAGAATCTCGGTGATGATTTCACTCGGCCGGCTGAACGTTTCGTTTTCGATCCCTTTAATCACACTGACGATGGGACGATCCTGCGTCAGGTGCGGAGCGATTCGTTCGAGAGTCCTGCGCAGAAATTTCGTCGGAATCGCCGCGACCAGCATGTCGGCACCCGCGACGGCGGCATCGATATCGGCCGTCACTTCCAGATCTTCCGGCAGCGGAACTCCCGGCAGATAATTCACGTTCTCCCGCGAACTGTTCAGATCGTCCGCCTCCCTGGGATCGTGACACCACATCGAAACCGGCTGACCTTCGTGTTCGCTGAGCACGATCGAGCAGGCAGTTCCCATCGCACCGCTTCCCAGGATCGCCATTTTTGGTAAAGACATTCTGAGTGTTCCTCAGTTTAAGGATGATTAATCGAACGCGATTCATTGTAACGGGTCGTTCGGGAATCCCCCAGAGACCCGCCCATTCGCAACCGCGATAGAAAATGAGGCGGAATTCCGGAGAAAATCTCACGCAGAATTCAACACGACCCGAACAGTACACACATCAAGGTTTCGCCAGCGTCGGTTCGCCTTCCACCCAGCCCAGCTTGTTCAGAAACCGGTCGCTCGCGACAACCGTCTCGTAATACGGTTTGCCGTCGAATTTTCCAAAATTGAAAAATCCGTGCGGCATCCCCTCGAAGATCATCACCTCGCATTTGACTCCAACATCTTTCATCTGTTTCTCGAACGCGAACGCCGTCTCGACGGGAATCAGCGTATCTTGATCTCCCAGAAACACGATCGCGGGAGGATCATCTTTTGAAATGTTGTGAAACGGAGAAAATTCCCGATAACGGTCTTTCATGCGCTTCGCTCCCCACCCCTCCGGTCCGTTATCGAACACCGGATTGAACAGCAGCATCGCGTTCGATTTGGCTGAGATCGACAGGTCGTCCTCGGGATCGTCCTGTCCCTCGACCATTCCCACGAATGCCGCCAGATGTCCCCCCGCCGAACCGCCGCCGCTCGCGATCCGGTTCGGATCGATCCCCAACTCCCCCGCACGTTTGCGGACCCACCTCATCGCCGACTTCGCATCGCGCACGCAGATCGTCGGCGGATCATCATTCTTCTTGTCGAGCAACCGGTATTCGACCTGCACGCAGACCAGCCCCCGCGAGGCGAAATACTTGCTGTGCTCGGTAAACTGTCCCGGAGTACCGCCGGTCCAGCCGCCGCCATGAAAAAACACAATCGCCGGACGGGTATCACCTGCTTTCCAGTCGGCGGGTTTCGTGACGTACAGCTTCAACGCCCTGTCGCCGACGACTTTATAGGTGTGTTCCTTGCCCTCCGGTTTGGCGGCTTCGGCCAGTGAGAAGGACAGGCAAGACACGATCGATAAGCACAGGAATCTTCGTCTGACAGTCATGTGGTGCGGCTCCAGAATTAAAGAGAATCGAATTCTCCTCAGACTCCGCGAACCGCACCGCCGAGTCAAGAGTCAGATTCCCTGAGGCAACATTGTCCGGTTTTTCCCGCATGTCCCTCCGCGCGAACATTCCAGCGAGATATATTAAACAAGCCACTGGCAAAACGAGCCGGACGAATGACTCTCGACTCTCTTTTCTCTTTCTTTCATCAATGAACCCGACCCAGACAAATCCCGCCCCCCCCAC
>DATKCB010000175.1:0-3640 GCA_035513495.1 Planctomycetaceae bacterium
GTTTTTGCCTATCCGGGCGGGGCCAGTATGCCCTTGCATCAGGCACTCCGGGCGCAACGGGAAAATCTGCGGACGGTCCTTCCCCGTCACGAACAGGGGGGCGGCTTCGCGGCTCAGGGAATCTCGCGAAGTTCCGACACCGTCGGTGTTTGTGCAGCAACCAGCGGCCCCGGCGCAACCAATCTCGTGACCGCCATCGCCGACGCCAAAATGGACAGTATTCCCATGGTGGCGATCACGGGACAGGTCCCGCAGGCGGTCATCGGGACCGATGCGTTTCAGGAAACGCCGATCGTCGAAATCTGTCGTGCCGTGACCAAGCACCACTATCTGATCACCGCGGCCGATTATAACTCTCCGGAAGATGTTCAGGCGACACTGAAAGACATTCCACGAATCGTGAAAGAAGCGTTCTATGTCGCCAAAACCGGGCGGCCCGGTCCCGTGCTGATCGACTTTCCAAAAAACATTCAGATCGCAACGACCGACGACGAGATCGACTACGATCCGCCGATGAAATTGCCGGGCTATCATCCGGTGCAAAACGGAGCCGCTCCCGAACAGATCCGGCAGATTCTCGCGGCGATCCGGCGTTCGAAGCGACCGGTGTTGTACGTCGGCGGTGGATGTATCAATTCCGGCGCCTCGGAAGAACTGACCAAATTCGCCCTCAGAACCGGAATTCCGGTGTCGACGACCGTGATGGGACTGGGAGCATTCCCCGGAGATCATCCGCAGTCGCTGCATATGCTGGGCATGCATGGAACCGTCTACGCCAACTACGCGATTAACGAAGCCGATCTGCTGCTGGCGTTCGGAGTTCGTTTCGACGACCGCGTGACGGGCAAACTCTCGGAATTTGCGACGCGCGGAAAAATCGTGCATGTCGATGTCGACGCTTCTGAAATGCACAAGAACAAGGAAGCGCACATTCCCGTCATTGCAGATCTCAAGCAGGTCTTGATTCAGATCAACGAAGCCATCACCGATGACGACCTGCCGCAAATCGACGCCTGGAAGGAACAGATCGCCGAGTGGAAAGAGAAATTTCCCCTCCGCTTCAAATCGGACGGAGATTTCATCTATCCCCAGCACGCGATCGAAGAGTTGTGGAAACTCACCAGAGACCGCGACGCGTACGTTGCCGTCGGCGTAGGGCAGCATCAGATGTTCGCGGCGCAGTATTACAAATTCTCCAAACCCAACCACTGGTTGAGCAGCTCGGGGCTGGGCACGATGGGATTCGGATTACCGGCGGCGATGGGCGTGCAGATCGCGCATCCGGAGAGTCTCGTGATCGACATCGACGGGGACGGCTCGATTTTGATGAACATCCAGGAACTGGCAACGCTCTACTGCGAAAAACTGCCGGTCAAGATTCTGCTCTTGAACAACCAGCATCTCGGGATGGTGGTTCAATGGGAAGACCGCTTCATGGAAGGCCGCCGCGCCCACACGTATCTCGGGCCGGTCGATCACCCGGAAGCGCTCGGAGAAGGAAGCGGTTCGCACTACGACGAAACCTATCCCGACTTCGTGATGATGGCCAAAAGCTTCGGGCTGGGAGCCGCCCACGTCCGCAGCAAGGCTGCGTTACCCGAAGCGCTGAAAACGATGCTCGAATACGACGGCCCTTACCTGCTCGACGTGATCTGTCCCTACCAGGCACACGTGCTGCCGATGATTCCTGGCGGCGGGACGGTCAAAGACATCATTATCGAGTAGTTTTCCCATCGGTCAAGCGGAGAGAACCATCGAATCCGAACAGCGGTTCAGATCGACTGCAAGATAAGAACGCAAGTCCATCACAGTCAATCGTAATTTTTGGGGAGAGAACGAATTTCCGATTCGGTGATCTGTGGACTGACATGGGGCGACGATCAAAGAGCCGAACAGGCGAGTCGGACTCGATCGCTCTCAATCGGGAATGCGCGGTTCGATCTTCGCGTCGGAAATCAATTGCACCAGCGTATCGATTGCGGCACGTTTCAGAATGTTCAATTCGGGAGTCTCTCGCGCGACCGAGACGATCATCTCCCGATTGTACCACAGCACATATTCCGCCGGAGCGTTAAACCGTTCCCAGACCGTTTCCCCGCGCTCCAGATCGTACAGCATCGAGCAGAGATTGTGATATTTGTCCGCGAGAATAATCGTTCGGGCCTCGAAGCTTGCGGACGCCGCGTGCGCGAGATGCTCGCGTTTTCGATCGATCCAACTGCGTGCAACGCCTTCGTCGTCCTGCTTCTGCTCGGACGTCTCGGAAACCCACTCCGCAACTTCGGGAGGAAACTGTTCCTTCAGCATTTCGAGCGTGCAGTCGGTATCTTCGACGACGTCGTGCAGAACGGCGGCCGCCAGCAGCCGGTCGTCGTCGAAACCCGCGCGTTGCAAAATCAACATGACGGCCGCGGAGTGCGAAATGTAAGGGAGGCTGCTTCCTTTTCGCGTTTGCTTTCGATGAAACTCGCTCGCCGTGCGAATGGCGCGTTCCAGGATCGGCGAGTAGAGTCCGCTCATGCCGTCGCTCTCCGCTTTTCGCTCAGTCGAAGACGCGGCGATCGTCACGCCAGGTCGCGGTCTTCGAACAGAATAAACGCCAGCAGCAGGCCCGCTGCCGAATAGGCCAGACAGTACAAGAACGACAGCCCCAGATACGCGGGAGGGACCAGCGTTCCCGTGGCGATGGCGGCGGTAATGTTGAAGTTGTCCAACTGGGGCAGCACGGTCGCGATCACCTGTCCCATAAACTGCACGATCTCGTTCAGCTCGGTCGAAGAGTTGACCACAATCGCCGTCAGGTGACCGACCACGAAAATCGTCATGCAGGTCACGAGATTGACGACCATCGGAACGCGCGTCGAAATCGCGACGCTCACCGCTGTCAACACCGTGATTTCCATCATGCTCAGCAGAATGCCGGGTATCGTTTTATAGACCCACGTCAATCGTTCCGCCATTTCGGGAGGCTGCTGGGAGGACTCACGGGCGTCGTAACCGACTTTGTAAGCCACCAGCAACAGCAGCAGAATCGACAGTGAAATCACGAGGATCATCGTCGCGTTCAGAATGCCCATGTACTTGCCGACGATGAACTGCCGGCGATTGATCGGCTTCGAGAGCAGCGTCATCGCCGTCTTCCCCTCGATTTCCGCCGACACGCTCGTACTGGAGGTCCAGACTCCCATCAGCAGTCCGCAGATCAGAATCGTCGCCAGTCCGCAATCCATGAGCATCTTGAAGTCGTCCCCCAGTGTAAACATCGGGACGAACGTATTGACGAGCAGGACGATAATCCCGATCACAATCAAGAGCGGGAACAAGGGCTGCCGAACCGCCTCCTTGGTCGTCGCCCGGGCGATCATCCCGGCCTGCGTCGCGTAACAGAACGCCAGATTGAGCGCGAAAACCAGCACCAATACGCCAATCACGCCAAACCACTCGGAAGAAATCGCGGCAATGATCATGGATATCGAACTTCCCGTGAGCCAATCAAAGAACAGAATACACAAGCTACGTTTCTCGCTTCCGGAATGCTGGATTCAGAAACCGAAATTTCCCGGAAACCAAGTGATTCCCGATGTTTTCCCGTCTCTGGCGGTTTTCGCTTCCACCAGCGATCGACGAGCCGGAACAGATT
>DATKCB010000176.1:0-2270 GCA_035513495.1 Planctomycetaceae bacterium
GGTCATGGTCGACTCTTACAAACGTAAAGGAATTTAATACTGTTGATAGTACCGGGAAGGTGAAGTCGGCAAATGTTTGTCCTGCCAGTACGACTCGCATTCCCGGTCAAATTTTAATTGTAATCGATCGCGGCCCATCAGTCTGAAAATAATTCCGATTGGGACAATCACCGTCACATAAGCGAGAAACAGCAAGATCTCGCCGACAACGATTCCGATCGGCATGAGGATCAGCGACAGTCCCAGAAACACCGGCTTCAACACTTGCGGAGCAGCGGTTCCGATCGTAGCGAAGAACGCACCGATCACCGCGGCAATGCCGATTGCCGACCACGAGGCTCCCCAGATCCAGGTTACGAAGGGGAACAGAACCAGCGAGAGCATCCCGAACTGTTTGAGCTGGCGATCTTCGGGATTCCAGTTGAGTTGTACGAGTGACATATTTCCGATCGATCAATCGAGTTGAAACTGGGCGAGATGCTCTTCGCGCTGCGCGGCGTCGGCCAGATTGGTCTGGTCTTTCTTTTCGATCACGTAACGTCCCAGCACGAGTGCGTCCATGTCGGTCATCAGAAAACAATGATATGCATCGTCGGGAGTGCAGACAATCGGCTCGCTGCGGACGTTGAAGCTGGTGTTGATCAACACCGGGCAGCCCGTCATTTCGTAAAATCTGGTCATTAACTGATGCAGCAGCGGGTTCCGCTCGTGGTCGACCGTCTGCACGCGGGCCGAATAATCGACGTGCGTGATCGCGGGAATCGACGAACGGACGTAGTTCAATTTTTCGATGCCGAAGGCTTTTTCATGGTCAGCTCCCAGATCTTTGCTGCGAATCGCTTCCTTGACCGGTGCGACGAGCAGCATGTAGGGACTCTCCTCCCCCGGGCGCATTTCGAAATATTCGTGGACGTGTTCCTGCAGCACGATCGGTGCGAACGGCCGGAACGACTCGCGGAACTTGATCTTGAGGTTCATCACCTGCTGCATTTTCGAACTGCGGGCGTCGCCGAGGATGCTCCGCGAGCCGAGCGCACGTGGGCCGAACTCCATCCTTCCCTGAAACCAGCCGATCACGTTTTCTTCTGAGATCAGCCGGGCAACGTAGCCGGTCAGTTCTTCATCGGTGGCGAACTCGGTGTATCTGGCGTCGTGTTTCTTGAGACAGGCGAGAATTTCCCGATCAGAGAATTCCGGTCCGAGGCGCGAGCCATTCTGAAAATCCTTGCCGGTCGTGTGCCGGGGTTTGGCGAGCAGTTGATGCCAGATGAACTGGGCCGTCCCCAGCGCTCCGCCCGCATCGCCTGCTGCGGGTTGAATCCAGAGTTTTTCGAACGGTCCCTCGCGGAGAATTCTCCCGTTGCCGACGCAGTTGAGAGCCACACCGCCAGCCATCACCAGATTTTTCATGCCGGTCCGTTCGTGGACGTGTCGCGCCGTCCGCAGCATGACTTCCTCGGTGACGGCTTGCACGGAGGCGGCGAGATCCATTTCACGCTGAGTCAGTTCGGTTTCGGGCGGACGGGCCGGTCCACCGAACAACCGGTGAAACTTGTCGTTGGTCATCGTCAGACCCTGACAGTAGTTGAAGTAGCTCATATCCATCCGGAACGATCCGTCTTCCTTGAGGTCCATCAGATGTTCGAGAATCCGATCGGCGAAGAGGGGACGTCCGTAGGGAGCGAGTCCCATCACTTTGTACTCGCCACTGTTGACGCGAAAGCCGGTGTAATAGGTGAAGGCGGAGTAGAGCAGGCCGAGCGAATGCGGAAACCGCAGTTCTTTGTGCAGTTCGATCTTGTTTCCGCGTCCGATCCCGAAGCAGGTGGTGGTCCATTCGCCGACACCGTCGAACGTGATGATCGCCGCTTCGTCGAACGGAGACGGAAAGAACGCGCTGGCCGCATGAGATTCGTGGTGATCGGTGAACACGAAGCGACCCGTGTACCGTCCCCGGAGTCCTTTCCGAATTTCTCGGGGCAGGTGCAGTTTTTCTTTCAGCCAGAGCGGCATCGCTTGGCGGAACGAGCGATATCCGCGCGGAACGAACGCGAGATAGGTTTCGATCAGCCGCTCGAACTTAGTGAACGGTTTATCGTAAAAACCGACGTAGTCGAGTTGTTCGGGTTCGAGACCGGCTTGGGACAGGCAGTAGTCGATCGCATGCTGGGGAAAGTGGAAGTCGTGTTTCTTGCGAGTGAATCGCTCTTCCTGAGCAGCCGCAACGATCTGTCCGTCAACGACCAGCGCCGCGGCGGAATCGTGGTAGA
>DATKCB010000177.1:0-3457 GCA_035513495.1 Planctomycetaceae bacterium
ACTTGAAGAGTTTTGCAACTCCGCCTGGGCTGGTCTTCCGAAAAACACAAATCGAGGGACGAATCATTTCAGCGCCTTCAAACGGCTGATATTCACCGAAGTCGACGATCGATTCGATTCGCGTGTTTGCAGAAAGGTAACCTCGGAGCGGTCCCCCAAAATTTCCACGGACCCAACTGCCTGAGGTGATGAAACCCAGGCGTCCATTCGTGCGAAGCCGGTTGACTCCAAGCTCGAAAAAGTAAGTGTAGATATCCGACGTGCTGGAATAGCTCTTGAATACCTTCTCCCAATGAGTTTTATACGGCTTCAACCATTCCTGCCGGATATAAGGCGGATTCCCAACCACAACATCGAAGCCGCCGGAGGCGGTCACTTCCGGAAACGCGGCATCCCAGTCGAACGCGAGCGGGTGAACGGCGGGGTCATCCACAACGCTGTTGCCGACGCGGATGCTGTGGTCGAGGCTCGTCAGAACCTTCCCCCGCTGCGCCGTCTTGATCCACAAACTCAACCGGCAAATCTGGATCGCCTCTTCGTTGAGATCCACGCCGTACAGGTTGTTCTGCAAAATCTGACGGTCGAGATCGAACAGCGTCCGGTGTCCGCGAATCTCTTCGAGCCGGTCGTTCGACGCCTGATACGTCGTATGCAACTGGTCGAACGCTTCGATCAGAAACGCGCCGCTCCCGCAAGCCGGATCGAGCACGCGGACGGTCGCCAGTTCGTCCTGCCACGCTTCCCAGAATCTCGTCAACGCATCCCGCTGCGGTTTGTTGAGCGTTTCGACGTCGTACACCCGAGGATCGTCGAGAGCTTTCACCGCCGTTCCGCTCGCATCGTGCTGATGAGCGGCCCGCAATGCTTCGAAGCGGTCGGCGAGCACCGCCCCCAGCGTCTGCTCGATGATGTACCGCGTGATGAACGCGGGGGTGTAGAACGCGCCTTCCTTTTTGCGCCGGGTCTTGTGCTTCTCTTTCCCCTGCGGCGGAACCAGTCCGTCGAGTTCGTTACGGAGTTGTTCGAGGTCGGTGATCGACTGCTCGAAGATGTGACCCAGAATATCGACGTCGATCAGACTCCCCTCGGCAGACTCGTCGGCATCCTCGACGGCGGTCTGAACCGAGCGGTAATCGTATTCGCCGATGTCCTTGAAGTGACGACAGATCGCGTCGGGAATCGCGAGGCGATCGAGCACGTCGTCCTCTGCGAACAGCCCGCCGTTGTAGGGAGGGATTTTGAGCGCTTCGTTGCCGGTGTCGATCGAACGAAACAGCCCGCGAAACGTATCCCAGACCGGTTTCGGTGTGAACGGATCGTGATGCTCGAACGCCTGCGCCAGAATGTGTTCCGGCAGCAGGCCGCGATCCTCGCAGAAGGCACAGAACAACACCCGGTCGAGAAGTTTCTGAGTCGAAGAGAGCAGCACGTGCCGGGTATGCTCCGGATTATGAGCGCAGATTTGTTCGAACACATCTTCCCGCATGTTGGCATAACGCAGATAAAAGTCTTTGGTCAGTTCTCGGCCCGCTTTCTCGGATGCTGCACGAAGCTGATCGAGATGGCAGTTTCCGCGCGTCGGAACAACCCGGTCGGCGCCCAGCAGAAACACGAATCGCTTGAACGCAAAATCGTTTGCGGCGAGATCGGCAGTCAGGAATCGCTCGTAGGTGTGCTGATCGTTGCCTTTGCAGTACAGCCGGATTTCCCGCATCGACGTCACGATGATCCAGTCGCAGGGGAGATTGATCGCGTATCGATAGCCCTGATCGACCGCCGACATTTTGCGGCTCTTGAACGGCCGGTCGAGCGGATCGGTCGGTCCCTTCCCTTCGAGCGCGATCACGAATTTCGAGTGCTCGGGCGTGAATTCACCAATCGCGGCATCAGCGAATTTGCCGTCCACCTCGACGTAACGCTCGCGGGAAATGGTATAGCGTGCCGGGTTGTCGCTCGGACGATCGTAGCCGAGTACCGAAGTGAAAACATCACTCAGAAACTCGGGAAGCAGTTCCTGCTCTTTGAATCGATCGGCTGCTTTGGGAGCCAGCAGTTCCGCCCACTTCTGAATCAGCGCTCGATTGCTCGTCGCCGATTCGGGTAACTCGAACGTCTTCACCCGTGGCCGCAGGACATCGGGACGAAACAGCGGTTTGACTTCGACAGGCAATCGAACGCTCCAGTTTTCAGTTCATTCGAGAAGAGACGCAGCGCTATGTTGTAACAAGTCGAGTTTCGACAGGGTAGCCCCCGTTCAGTTGGGCGTCGAAATTCGGGATTCCCACCAGGCCCTCAACCTGGCGCGTGTGAGAATGCGGCTCTGCGAACCCTTAACAGGCACAGGAACCTGAATCCTGTGCGTCTATAGAGCTTGCTGGAACACACCTTCAACGGTTCAGGACCGATCCGCGTGTTGCGCAACAAAGTCCCCTCTGGTAGAGGAGCGAAGCGAAAGCGGAAAGCAGAGAGCGGAAAGCGGAGGGGAAGTATGTCCCATTTCAAAGGTTCAATGTCCAAAATCCTGATCCCCGATCCCTGTCAACCGATCCCCCGCGCAACGTCGAAATGTGAAACAAGCAGAAATCCGAAATATTTCCCGAACTACTTTATTTCCGTCCAAAACTCCCGGGTTTCGCCCGAAGTTGACAACTTGACAACTTGACATCCTCCAAAAACCTCAAGTTCGAAACTTATTGGACTTACGTCAATAAACGTCAATAAATCGAGAGGAGTTGTGAAACAAGAGATGGTGAAATGTCCAAGGACAAAATCCCAATGTCTAAGGAAATCAGAAACCAGAAAATCGAACCGATCAGAGACTACTTCCTAACAACTACATCCTCGCGGCCCCGCCGCGCAACATCGAACATGAAACAAGCGACCAATCCAGAAAAATTCCAGAAAAGTTCACGACCCACAAGATGTTGTGGTTCGGGAATTCGCAAACCACAAGATGTGCCAACTTGAGAACTTGAGAACTTGATGTCTTCCAAAAACCTCAAGTTCTAAAACCTCGGGAGTTTTTGACGAAACGCAACCCGAATTGTGAAACAAGCTCGCGACTGTTCTTTGAAAATTTGAATCCCAATTCACCACGCCGTATACGAAGCGCTGGCATCCGAGGCCAATTCGCGGCGCACCTTCCCTCGCGTGGAACATCTCGCAGACGGTAAGAAGGCGATCGTGAAGTACCTCGAACATTCGTGGGTGAGTCCACCATGTCAGGGCTGGCTCGGGGGACTTTTTTGCGACAGTAGTTCGATCTCTGTGGCGTCCAAGGCGCGTTGGTACAAACGTGCCCCGCTGATCAGTCCGTGAAAGTCCCCATGGATCCCGGTCCCCAGTTTGAGTGGAGCGTCGCAGTCGAGGGAGTAGCCCGACGCGTCGAATTTCGGTGTCTGGGAAACGAGTTCCCCATCGACGTACAACGACAGTCGCGAGGCCGACCGGACCGCGG
>DATKCB010000178.1:0-3773 GCA_035513495.1 Planctomycetaceae bacterium
GCGAACGGCTCTTTCAATCGCAGAATCAAACAGCCGATCAGATAACTCGCGACCGCCACACCGATCGCCACCGCCAGGCTTCCCTGCGGAGAGAGAACGTCAGCGCTCAGACGGAGTCCCAGCCAGCAGCCCGCGGACATCAAGACTGTCGCTCCAATCGACTTGACCAGCGTCATCCGCAGTTGCGAATGTCGCAGTTCGGGCAAATGCCGCTTCATCAGTGCGACCGACGCCAACACCTGGACCATCGAAGCGATCGAGGTTGCGACTGCGAGTCCCGCACCTTCCAGCGGACCGATCAGGCAGAAGTTCAACACCAGGTTCACGCCCATCGCGATCAGACCCATCTTCAGGGGGGTCTGGTGATCTCGCAGTGCATAATACGCACGATTCACGATCAGCAAGCTGCAAAACGCCCAGACTCCCAATCCATAGGCGACAATCATGCGGGCGGTCTGCCGGGTATCAAATTCGTCAAACGCTCCGCGCTGAAACAGGACTCTCGCCAGCGGTTCGGAAATCAGCATCAGCCCCACTCCGGCGGGGAGTCCGATCGCGAGGACCATTTTCAGACCGGAGAGATAATCTGCCTGCAGCAGGTCTTTGCGGTTTTGTTCGACGTGCCGGGAGAACAGCGGAAAGAGGACCGTTCCGAGCGCGACTCCGAACACGCCGATCGGGAACTGATACAGCCGCTGACCGAGATACAGAGCCGACGCGGTTCCCGCTTCGAGCGAAAACCAGCTATTACGGGTTGCCGTATCATCGGCCGACAGGCCCCAGGCGATGAGACTGTCGATCAGCGTATTGAGCTGCGTGACGGACATTCCGATCACGATGGGAAGCATCGTCAAGGCGATCCGGCGGACTTTTTCCCGGTCCGCTTTCCAATCGGTCTGGAAACGGATACCTCCTAAACCGAGGAGCAGCAGCGGTGCTATCAGTTGCACCACTCCGGCCAACAAGACTGTCCAGCAGACGGCATAAATCTGCCGCGAGAGGGTCCAGTCGCTGTTTTGCATCGCCAGGAGGATTCCGATCCACAGGATGTTGAGTACGACGGGAGAAAACGCGGGCCAGCCGAATCGGCCCAACGCATGAAAGACGGTCCCCGCTTGAGCGGCCAGGCAGATCAGGAGCAGGTAAGGAAACATGACGGACGTCAACCCAATCAGCAGCCGGGCGGGATGTTCGGGAGGCAGCACGAACCAGGCGGCGGCGAGCAGCATCTCTCCCAGCAAGACAACGAGTCCGAGCGCGAGTGCCAGACAGTAGAAGACGGCGGTTGCCAGTCTCCAGGCAGCGGCCCGTCCCTCTCGTTCGAGTTCGCTGACGAGCGCAGGAAGAAACGAAGTCGAGAGCGCGCCTTCTCCGAACAGACGCCGGGCGAGGTTGGGGATGCGGAACGCGACGGTAAACGCGTCGAGAATCGGTCCGTTGCCGAAGCGGGACGCCATCAGCATGTCGCGAATGAGTCCCAGCAAACGGCTCGACAGGGTCAACAGGCTGACGAGCCTGATCCCGGTAAAACGCGCGGAGGGTGGATCGAGCGTGACTTTCTCGGCGGATTCCGTTCCCACGTGACTGGCCTGTCGAGAGTTCTCGGGCTGAGAACTCGAATTCGTATCTCGACTACGAAAAAGGAGGTGTGATCCGTTCCTTGTTCATGTCGATCTGTCCCAGGATCTGTCTGACGGTGGGCAACGGCAAATCGCTCTCGAGCGAGAGATTGATGATCAGCAGGTTTTCCATTCCGCTGTACATGTACTCGATGACGGTCTGGTAAACCAGTTCCTGTGCGAGAGGAAACTGCTGGAGGAGTCCGAATTTTCGTTCGGTGAATTCGACCCAGAACTCTTTTCCGGCCAGATGTTCCATCAGCCGATGTCGGCAGAATTCACCCCAGTAACGATCGAACCATTCACGGACGGCTCCATCTCCCAGGTCCCAGCCTCGTTTCTGACTTTCGATCCACTTGTGGGCTTCCGCTTCGCGCCACGCCTCGTCCAACAAACTCCGTCGTCGAACGGACAACTCGCGTCGATATTGCGTCATGAATCCTAAACGCCTCAATCAACAGGAGTGCTCCTAAGGGAGGACTCGTCATTCGAAGACCTGATCTCATCGGGGAGCACAACCGAATTAGGCCACACGAAGACGAATATCTGTATCACAGAAGTGATTGAGCGAAACCCAAATCAGTGAAGATTCCCGCGCTCAATTTTCTCCTGCTCATTTTATAACCGGCACTTCGCCGACAGGCAATACGATTTTCCCAGAACCTCCAGATTCTCAACGAGCTTTCTCAAATGATTTTACCGTCCGTTCAGTTCCTCGTTGATTGGAGAAGAAAAAATCGAGATGGTGTCGTGATTCGGGGCGCTCTCCGCGCTCCCCCGATTGCTTGCGCAATTGGGCTTTGGTGTGTGGTTGGGTTCCGTCTTACTGCGAACTTTCGGCGGGAATCAGTCCGCTCAGTTCGATGAGCAGTTGTTCCATTCGCATCCGATCGGGAGTCGTCGAACGACCTTTCAAATCGCCGTCTGCGTTCATCAGCCGAGTCAGGATTTTTTCGGCGTTGGGACGTCCAATTTTTCGCAGAAATTTTCCCGACGGTTCGATCGCATTGGGGAAAACTTTCGATTGCCGGAGCGCCTGACCGAGACTCTCTCCCCGTCGCGCCCATTCCGCCGCCTCGGAATATTTTCGAAACACGAAACTGATTCCCCCCAACAGCTTGAGCGGCGGTTCACCCGCATTGAGCAGATTGTCGAGCAGTTCGAGCGCGCGTCCGGGCTGACCGTCGCGCAGCGCATCGAGCATCTTCCAGGTCGTTTCGGTCTTCCAGCCTCCGACGAGCGCGCGGACGTCTTCCTGTTCGATCTGAGCCCGTTCACCCACGTACGACGAGAGTTTGTCCAGTTCCTGTTCGAGCAATCCCAGATTGTTCCCGACCAGTTCTTCCATCAAATGCGCGGCGTCTCGCGAGACTTGTTTTTCAAAGCGAACCTTCGCGGTCTGATCGATCCACTTCTGTAATTCGCGGCCTTTCAATTCTTCGCACGAGAGCGGCAGACCGCACTTCTCCAGCGATTTCGCAAGGCGCGTGGTTTTGTTCCACGTTTTGACCTCCAGCACGAGGACCGACTTTTTCGCCGGCTTGTCGAGATACTTTTCGAGGGCGGCCCGATATTTTTTCACAAACTCATCGGCGTCCTCGACGATGACCAGCCGCCGGTCTCCCCACATCGAGAGCATCGCCAACTCGTCCAGCACGTCGCTGAGGGTCGCGTCCTTCCCGGCGAACACGGCCGGTTGCTCGTCGCTCCCTTTCAGCACGACCGTTCGCAGGGCGTCGCACGCGGATCGCTTCAGATAGCGCTCGGTCCCGAACACAGCGACCATCGGACCGGTTTCGAACTTGCCGGGATTCGTCAGATATTGGCTGGCGTGCATGCGGATTTGCTCTCATTCAAGGTACGACGGGAACATTTTCCCGTCGCACAGAATACTCTTATTGACCGCTGGAGAGTACATCTTCTACAGTTCGCGTTCATTTAACCACTCGGACGGAAACATTGCGAGTCCGATGAGCGGGAACCGGGACAACTTCGTGGCGACGTCGTCGAAACACAATCTGTATTTCTGCCCGGGAGAGGAACTACCCGTCTCGTGGTCGGTGCACCTCGCCCGTCTGGCCGCGTTTTATCCCAAATGTTTCGAGTGTCCGCTCCGTCATCAGACGGGTCATCTTCCGGCACAAATCGTCGAAC
>DATKCB010000179.1:0-3477 GCA_035513495.1 Planctomycetaceae bacterium
TTCGTGGGAACGCTGGGCCGGGCGCTTCCCGAAGCGAATACGATGCTGATCGGTTTTCCGTTGCGTTCGGTGATTTGCTTGTCGGTTCTGATGCTGGTCCTCTCGGGCGTGACCGAACAGATTGCCGCCGAAGTTCCCGAGCTACTCAATCAGATTCACGAAACCCTCTCCGGCAGCGTGCGGGGGCAGCTTGAATGACTGGTTCTGATGCTGACAAAACACTCGATCCTTCCAAACGCCGACGGCAGGAAGCGCGGCGCGAAGGACATCTGGCCCGTAGCCGCGATCTGCAAGCGGGTCTGTTTTTACTCGTCGTGGCCGGACTGCTGCAGTTCGGTTCGGAATCGCTCCTCGATTCTTCAAAACAGTATCTCTCCGTGAGTCTGGAATCAGTCGTGGCGAAAACTTCGAGCGATTCTGGACAGATCGCACAAGAAAGCGTGTCCTTTCTGGGACAGTCGGCGGAATATTTTCTGTTCCGATTGTGGCCGGTCTGGATCCTTCCGCTCGCAGCCGGTGCGCTGATGCTGCTTCAAATCGGTCCGTTTTTTCAACCCCATCTGGCCCAGCCCGATCTCACGCGATTTGCGAACGGCCGGGGTCTGACGAAACTCTGGTCGGGCGAAGCATGGCTGAGGCTGTTTTCCGGCACGGTCAAGTTGCTCGTCCTGTCGTCGATCGCCTGGGTCTGGACTCTCCGTTCGCTGTCCTTGAAGCTGGAGCCAGAACTTTCTTCCGCTTACGAACACGGCTGCGCTCAAGCGGCCGGGTTTCTGGGGGCGCTGGCGCTGGGACTGATCGCCTGGGGAGCACTCGATTATTTCATCCAATGGTTCCGTCTCGAACGGAGTCTGAAAATGTCACCCGAAGAGCAACGGCGCGATCAGCAGGAACTCGAACCCGATCCCCGCATTCGGCAGGAAATGATTTCCCTCGCCACCCGATCGCCACGTTCGGAGAATTTGTTAAGAGAAAATCGGACAAATGGGAAAACTGCGTTGACTGGCGAAAATGACCCGGCTCACGCCGTCCTCCCGCGAGACGTCCCTCAGAAGATTGCCTGAGGGATGCCTCACCGTAATCGTACGCCTTGAACTCGATCCCTCCGTTCGAGATTCCTCTAGGAGAAAACCGGGGGCATCAGTTATCTTTTCGCTCCGTTTCGAAAATGACGAGAGTACCGAGCGCCGATCGGACAACCCGCAATCGCGTGTGGCTGCGGCGAAATCATCCAGTTCACTCATCCTCTTTCCACTCGTTCCGTCTTGATCAGATTCCGATAACGAGCGAGGTCGCGATGGATCACAAGTTGATCGAGCTGAACGCCGAAATCGAAGATCGACACTGGTGGTTCTGTGCCCGGCGATCCATTCTGGTCGACGTCGTCCGGCATCTGTTGCCGAGCGGACCGGGATCGCGTGTGCTCGATATTGGTTGCGGAACCGGTGGAAATCTGGCGGTGCTGGCCGAGCATTTCGACTGCACCGGGATCGATCCGGCGAAAGTCGCGATCAAGTTCGCCAGGGAACGGTTCCCTCAGATCGAATTCGTTCGAGGATCCGCACCCGGCGATCTCAGGGATCTCATGCCGACGTTCGATCTGATTCTGATGGCCGATGTACTCGCACACGTCGAGTTCGAGATCGACATGTTTTCGGACATCGTGGCCGCTGCGAAACCGGGATCCTATTTCGTCTTGACCGTCCCCGCGAACCAGCGGATGTGGAGCGAACACGACGTCAGTCACGGCCATTTCCGGCGGTACGCCCCCGACCGCTTCGCGAAAATCTGGGAGCAGTTGCCGGTCGACAGACTTTTTACTTCGCACTTCAACTGGCGGCTCTATCCCCTCATTCGCACGATCCGCACGCTGAGTCAAGTCCGCGGAGCCAGTTCCGGTCTGCACGGAAGCGACCTGTCCGTACCAAATTCGATCGTCAACAAGATGCTCTACCAGATTTTTGCCGGCGAGTCTTCAAAGTTGATCCAGGGGCTTGAACAACAATCCGGACCCGTCAGCACGTACGGTGTCAGTCTGCTGGCTGTGCTGCAAAAACAACGTGCCGCGGAACTTCGTAAAGCCGCTTGAACTCACCATCACGAAACAATCGGACGACAGACAGCCGTCAGATCAATTCGGGAATCGGTTTTCGGTGATCGACGAGGTACTGCGGACGGCCGTTCGGATCGTGCAGATGAGCTGCCGTCGGATCGATTCCCAGCCATTGATACAGCGTGGAAAAGACCTGTTGCAGATGTAACGGACGATCGATCGGACGCTCGCCCAACCGATTGGTTGCTCCGATGACCTGTCCGTGCTTCATCCCGCCCCCGGCCAGGAAGAAGAAGTTCGCCGCCGGCCAGTGATCGCGGCCCGCGCCGCCGTTGATGCGCGGCGTCCGGCCGAACTCGCCAGACATCATAACGACGGTGTCTTCGAGACGGCCGTGCGCGTCGAGATCTTCGATCAACGCGGTCAACCCGCGAGAGAGCGCGGGCAACTGTGACTTCATCGTCGTGAAGTTGTTGCCGTGCGTATCCCAACCACCCCACGAAAACGAAACGCAACGAACGCCCGAGGTGATCAGTCGCCGCGAGATCAGGAAACGATCCATGTCTCGTCGCATCTGGACTCCGTATCGGTCGAGCAACCTGGGGTCTTCATTTTTGGTGTCGAGCGCTTTGTAGAGTTCGCCCGAGGTAATGATCCCCACGGCTCGTTGGTTGAAGCTGTCGAGTGCGTCCATCATGCCGGATTTGTCGGCATCGCGGTTCAGCCGGTCGAGTCCGCTCAACAGATTTTTGCGCTCATCCAGCCGGGAAACCGAGACGGTCCGGTTCAGTTGGAGATTGTCGCGACCGATCCCGTCTGGTCGATAGGCGGCGTGGGTCTGCCCGAGAAATCCAGGTCGGGTCCAACCGGTCAAATCGACGCAGGTGGGAGCCACGCCGAAGCGGGTCTCTTGTGAAGCGCCCATCAACTTGGACATGACCGCACCGATGCCAGGACGCCCCCCCAGCGGTCGCAGATCGCGTTCGGACCAGCCCGATTCCGATTGTTTGGAGTTATGCTCGTTCCGGAAATCGGTGATCGACCGAACGATCGAGTATTTGTCCGCCACCGTCGCGAGTTCCGGCATCAGTTCACAGATTTCAACCCCGGGAACATTGGTGGTGATCGGATTGAACTCGCCCCGGAACTCCTTGGGAGCCATCGGTTTGAGATCGAAGGTGTCCATATGAGTCGGACCACCCGGCAGATAGATATTGATGATCGATTTCGTGCTATTGTAAGTACCCGCCTGAGCCTCTGCCCTCAACAGATCGGCCATCGACAACCCGCCCAACGCGAGTCCGCCAATTTTGAGAAACTGACGACGTTGAACGCCGTCGCAAAACGATCCCTGGCTGTTGCCTTGAAATTCCAGCATCATCAGCTCCTTTTGGCAGAAAATCGGGCGCGAAAGGGGAGAAATC
>DATKCB010000180.1:0-5165 GCA_035513495.1 Planctomycetaceae bacterium
GTTTCCGAACAAGCCGCTGCCGCCGCCGGACTGGTGACGTTTCTGGGTGAAGCTTCGCTGGGTGGGTCCGACTCGTCATCGCAAACACAATCGATCGTCGCCGATTCTCCGCCCGTCTTGCTGGCCACAACTCTCAAGCCACCCTTTGAGATCGACGCCGAAGGACAAGACGACGTGACCAAATGGCCGCGCGGCTCGACGTTCCCCGCGCCCGTACTGATCGAACGCGAGGGAGGCTTTCAGGGAGAGATCGTGCTTGAAATGACTTCCCGGCAGGGACGCCACCGACAAGGGATTCGCGGTCCCGAACTGGCGGTTCCCCCCGGCACTTCGCGCATTTTGTATCCCGTCTATCTTCCCGAGTGGCTGGAAACGACGCGAACCTCGCGGATGGTCGTCAACGGCGTGGCCCAGGTTGCCGATCCGAAAGGAAACGTCCGCTATCTGCTTAGTAAACAGAAAACCCGGATGGGGTTTCTGCCGATCGGAGCACTTCTGAAAGTGTCCACCTCAACTCCCGAAATTGAGGCGAAAGCAGGAGAGTTGATCACTGTCCCGTTTGAAATCAGTCGTTCCACTCGACTCACCGAACCCGTGCGACTCGAACTCCTCGACGATGAAATGGTGATCGCGGAAGGCGTCTCGTTCCCTGAAATCCAATCGGGGGAGGCGAAATTCGATGCGAAGGTCGCCGAGGGTCTCTCTCCCGGAGAGTATCCGGTCACGCTTAGGGCAACCGTTCTGCAAGACGGGCAATACGCGGTCGTCTCTGAAATTCAGTATCTCGTTGTCGTTCAGCCGTAACTGACGGTAAGTTTCTTCCGCAGAGCGAGCCGGGTAGAATGCCTCCGTCTATTCGGGATCTGTCCGCGAATTCGAGTGCTCCGATCGAGGTGAGAGTCCGGCCATCATGGACGACAAATACTGGTTTCTCAAACGGTGCGGACTGTTCGAACGGCTGGCTCCCGATCAGATCGAACTGATCGAAAAACGCTCTCGAACGCGCAAATTTGTGCGGGGATCGGTGATCTACGTCCCCTCGGATGAAGCCGATTCGGTTCTGCTGCTGACTTCGGGACGCGTTAAAATCCACCATCTGACTCCCGACGGCAAGGAGGCCCTGCTGGCCCTCATCGATCCGGGTGAACTGTTCGGCGAACTCGCCATTCTCGAAGGTGGCCGGCGCGAGGAATTCGCGGAAGCGATGGAGACCTCTCAAGTCGTCGCCATTCCGAGCGATGTGATCCAGAATCTGATGGAAACGCACAGCGAAGTGTCGCTCGGAGTCACAACACTCCTCGGACTGCGCCGCCGCCGGCTCGAACGGCGGCTCAAATCGCTGCTGTTCCGCTCGAATCGCGAGCGACTCGTCCATCTGCTGGTGGAACTCTTGGAAAAATACGGCCGACCGGAACCCGACGGGACGCTGATCGGCATCCGCTTGTCGCATCAGGAACTCGCGAACATCATCGGCAGCACGCGCGAGACGGTGACGGTTCTGCTGGGAGAATTGTCGTTCGATCGACTCTTGACGGTGAAGAAACGGAAAATCTATGTTCCCGATCCCAAAAGACTTGCCGCCAGCATCGGGCTGGATCCTCCCGACATACCGAACCCCGGGGAATGGTAAAAAAATGCTTCTCTGGCGAGTTGTGAGCAAACTCACAGAATTTTGACGGTTTATGCACGATACTTAAAAACAATGGATACCCGAGACCGGAAGCGTCGCTATGCCTGAACATCCCGATCAAAACTGGACTCCCTGCGAAGGCGGGGAAATCTCTGAAATGGTGATCCGTCTGAAGCAAATCCGCCGCAAAGTGGCGATTCAGAAGACGGTCACGGCGACGGTCTGCGTACTCGCGCTGATCACCGTCGGGACAGTTTTCTGGAATCAGCAACACGATCTTCCGCCACTTTCGCACCAGACGGCTCTTGAATTGCTTCCCGAATACCACGCCGGACGCCTCGATGCGGAGACCGCGGCTCGGATGAAAACGCATCTCGCACATTGCGAATCGTGTCGCGTCAAACTTCGGGAACTGAACGGCGAGGAATCGCGGCTCGATGTTGGTTCCTCATGCGACGTCGTCAGTCGGCAGCCGATCCCTGCCGATTCGCTGTTCGTCTCCCTGCACTGAGGTATCCGAATCACGGACGATAGCACTGGGATGTTTCGTTTCCCACTCGCGGCGGACGGGGAAACAGGATCGTCGCCACGATCAGAACCACGAGCCAGACGAACTGCACTCCGAGGAACAGTCCGTAGACGATTCCGCCCAGATCCATATGACCGCGGGGTTTATACGTGGCGACCACCCACAAGATTCCACAGGCGGCGAGGACATTGAGGATCACTCCCCCCAGGTGCATTCGGCGGCGGCAGTAAATGGTCGCGTGCCTCTCGTTCCACCAGATCATGCTGAGTCCGGTCAGAATCAGGCCGGCGGAAATCACAAACCCGATCACGGGAGAGAAATCCGAGAGATAGTAATCGAGTGAAGCGTCGAGCATCGAAGCCGACGCGAAAAAAAACCACGCGCCGCCGCCCACGATGACCCCTCCGAAACCTCGAGAGATCCAGAGAACATCGTTCCAGATCGAGAGAGTCGTCGCCAGTGCATACAGGCTCAAAACGCCGGTCAAACTCGCGGCGAGTAAATCAGGGTGATAATCATGAAACTGAATGGCTTCGTGGGCCAGACCGGCTCCAATCATGCCAGACACCACTGCCATGAAGAGATGGCAGACGGAGAGCAGGATTTTCCCCGCGATCGGCCAGAACTGTTCGGACGTGTCGCTCACCCATTGAACTCCTGTGGCTCAAGATCAAGGTCTTTGACACGATCGAAGGCGAGTTCGGGTGCACAATCTCACGGTCTTTCCGTGAAATTGTTCACGAGCGATCTCGATGTGATTTCGAAGGTTCGAAATTTCTCAGACTTCCGACAGTTCGTAGCCTTTGCGATAGTCGCGGCCCAACAATTTATTCGCTTCCGGATTGTCGAGAAACTCCTCTTTTTCTCCGTCCCAGCGGAGTGTCGAACGCGTCCTGTAGGCGATGTTCGCCAAGTGGCACAAATTTGTACTCTTGTGACAGACCTCGATGTCGGCATTCGGCCGTTCGCGGCTTTCGAGGCAGTCGAGGAAGTTCCCCAGGTGTGCCAGTTCCCGTTCGGCGGCCGGTTCCGATTCGATCTCCTTGTCGGCTTTGTTGTAGATCTTGTATCCGCCGCTGCCGAGGATCATCGAACCTTCGGATCCGTAGAAGGCGATGCCGAACGTCGAATCTTCGATCCCGCGCCGGCACCAGGTGCGGTGTTCCCATTGAATCACTCCGTCCTTGAAGTCGAACTGGGCGAGCTGCGTGTCCGGAGTTTCCTGATCGTCGTCGAAGAAGTATTTCCCTCCTCCGCACGAGATGATCTCGGGCGAGTCCATGCCCATCCCCCACCGCGCGATGTCGAGCGCGTGGATTCCGTTGTTGCCGCACTCCCCTGTCCCGAACGCCCATCGCCAGTGCCAGTGATAATGCACGAGGTTTTTCTTGTACTCGTCGATCGGACCGGGACCGGCCCAGAGATCGAAATCGAGGTTCGAGGGGGGAGCGATCGGATCTTCGTAGCCGATGTTCGGACGGGTGCTGTTGATCCAGCAACGAGCCATATTCACGTCGCCGAGCCTGCCCGACTTCACGATCTCGACCGCCTTGTGGAAATCGGCACCGCTGCGGCGCTGCGTTCCGCACCCCACCACGCGCTGATACTTGCGAGCTGCGTCAACCGCGCGACGGCCTTCGATAATGTTGTGTGAGGCCGGTTTTTCGCAGTACACATCTTTCCCCGCCTGACAGGCCATGACGGTCGCCAGCGCGTGCCAGTGGTCGGGCGCGGCGATCACGAGCACATCGACGTTCGGATCTTCCAAGGCGACTCGAAAATCCTTGACCACCTTAGGCTCGGGACGTCCCGCAGAGGTAATCATCTTGACCGCTGAGGGAATCACGTTTTCATCCGGCTCACAGATATAAGCGAACTCGACGTGGTCGAACTCCGCGAAGCCTTTGATGAGCTGCTTCCCGCGTCCATTGACCCCCATGATCGCCATGCGGACCGGTAATCGTTTTTTCTCTTCCTGAGCGGCACTGGACGCCGAGTACAATCCGGAAGCCAGACTCGCCGCGGTGGCGGTCCCTAAAAACGTACGACGATTGAGATCGGACATCGAGAATTCCTTCGAGTTGAGAGTGTGGAGTGATTCGGTTGTTCTGGTTGGAGGATCAATTCGATAATTTCCAGTCGGCGATCCACAACTGGGCCGCGTCATCGCCGCCCCGTTTCGTGGACGTCCACATCAATTTGGTTCCGTCGGGACTGAATACCGGCAGCACGTCGGCGGCTTCGTGATCGGTGATTCGCGTCACCTTGCCTCCTTTGAACTCTGTGTCATTGTACTCGATTTCCATCACCCACAGGTCGAAATTCGCAGATCGCGGTCCCTGGGAGTAATCGGCTCCCGACCAGATGATGTATTTTCCGCTCGGATGGAAGTACGGGCACCAGTTGACCTGCTGGAGATTGTCCGTCAACCGGACGTCATGTTTCCCGTCCACCGAAACGACGCGAATTTGCAACATGTCCTTTTCTTCGCGGTCGCTGCGGAAGATGATCCACTTTTCATCGGGGGAAAAAAACGGACCGCCGTCGTACCCGGGCTGATCGACGATTTGTCTCACGTTCGAGCCGTCGGCATTCATGATGTAAATGTCAGGATCGCCGTCGCGGGTCGAGGTGAAGACGATCTGTTTTCCGTCCGACGAATAACTCCCCTCGGCGTCGTAGCCGGGAGAGTCGGTGAGTCGCTTGAGTCCCGTTCCGTCGAAGTTGGCAACGTAAATCTCCATGTGCGGATCGAAATCCCACTCATAGCGCCGACGTCCGCCGGCGGCTGCCAGTTCGCGTGCTTTCTGCTCGGTTATTTCGATGTCGGGATCGGAGTGGGACGACGCAAACAGAATCGCATCCCGATCGGGAGTAAAATACGCACACGTTGTGCGGCCGCGTCCGGTACTGATGCGGCGTGGTTCTCGTTCATCGAGTTTCTGCACGTAGATCTGATAGAACGGATAACCGACGGGATACGCCTGGTAGACGATCCATTCGCCA
>DATKCB010000181.1:0-4018 GCA_035513495.1 Planctomycetaceae bacterium
TCACCGTCTTGTCGCTCGAAACCGAGACCAGCTTCTCCCCTTCGGGGTGCCAGGCGATTCCGTAAACCTGCCCTCCGTGCCCCGTCAGCGAAGCAACGGCCTGAGGTGCCGCCAGTTGCCAGGTCTGGAGATTTCCCGCGGTATCTTGAGTCCAGGCGGTCGAGTGGTCGCTGGAGATGGCGAGACCCGCCACCGGATTTTCTCCCAATTCAAGCTCCTGAAACGGAGCGGCGAGTTCCTTGCGGCGGACTTCAAGACTATCCGCGTCTTTCGAATCGCCGGGAGACTAAATCCTGATTTTCTGGTCGTCGCCCGAAACCAGCAGCTTGTTCGAATCGTGGCTGAATTCGAGCGACACAACCGGCCGGGGAGTCAGAATCAATCCTTCCCGACGCTGATTACTGAGCCTCCACAACGTCACGATCCCCGCCGGATCCCCTGCCGCCAGATAGCTGTTGTTCGGACTGTAATTCAAGGCCGTAATGTTGCCGGACTGTTCGTACTGTTTGGACTCCTGTCCGTTGGCGATCGTGTAGGTCCGGATGCCCCCCCCATCGAACGCCACCGCGCATTCGCTGCTGTTGCGAGAGACGGCAAACGCCAACAGTTTTTCATTCGGAAGTCTCACGGCCAGTTGTACCGCCTGGGGTACTCGCACGATTCGTCCGGAACGTTCGACGAGAATCACCGTCTTATCCGGATGAATCGCGAGCGATACAAATTCACTTTCATTACGGCCGAAATGTTGCAGGGGCAATTTCCGTTCGATCTCCCACAGCGTTGTTGCTCCCTTGGAGGAACCTGAAATCAGTTGAGTCCCGTCCGCCGAAAAACTGAGTTGGGTGACTTCGGTTCCGTGAGCCGTCCAGTCGGAGAGCGGTTCGAGTTTCTCGGAGGAGAGAATGCGCACGATTCCGTTGTTCTGTCCGACGGCGAGTTGCTTCTTGCGGGGGTCGAACGCCAGCGCCGACAGTGGAGAACCGCAATCGAACGAAGCCGTCTCGGACCCCGCTGCCGAATCCCAGCGTTTGACGATGCCTTGTTCCGACGCGGACCAGAGGTGTTTGTTGTCCGAATCCCACGCGACAAACGGTTTGGCGGGAGCCGCCAGAGTCTGCAGGGTGGTCCCTTCATTACTGTCGAGGATCAGAATTTTTCCCGACGCCAACCCGACCGCAAGCTGACGTTCGTCGGGGCGCATGCCGATCGAATTGACATCTTCCGGCAGCGCGGGAAATTCCTTGAGGAGTTTTCCGTCGCCGGTCTGAAACAGCCGCACGATTTTATCGTTCCCGACGGAAACGAGCTTCTGCTGATTGACCGAGAGAGTCACGTAATTCGCCTGCTGGGGAATCGATCGGATCGACTTCCCCTGATTCACATCCCACAGCCGGGTTTGACCGTCGGCATCGGCGGTGGCGAGCAGATTTCCCGTCGCGGCGAGTTGAGCGTTTTCGATCTTCGCCGACGAAGATTCGAACTCTTTGAAGATCCCGGGAGAAGCCGTCCAACGGCGCAGCAGCCCGTCTTCTCCGACCGTGATCAGGTATGAGCTGTTGGGTGTGTATGCTGCTCCAAGAATCTTGCCGAGGTGTGCTCGCCACTCCGACTGTTTTTCGAAGGGGTTCGCGCTATAGGCGGTCACAAACCCCGTGTCGTCCGAGACGACGAGCGCGTTTCCATCGGGGCGCAACAGGATGCGGGAAGGTTTGACAGCGGGTCCATCGGTTTCAGCGAGCAGCGCATGCTCTTTGACGTTCCACAAAAGCAGCTTGTTCCGTTCATCGCTGACAACGATCCGTTCGCCGGTGGGAACGAATGCGGCAGCGGTCAGTTTCGCGGGAAATGTTTGCTCCGATTTCATCGGCTTTGACTGCGGCACATCCCACAACCGGATCGTACGGTCGAGACCGCTCGAAGCAATCATCGATTCATCGGGAGAGAAAACAGCGGAGAGAACGATTCCCGAATGCCCCCGAAACGTGGTGATCGGCGACCGGCTCGCCGCATCCCAAACTCGCACCGTTTCATCAAATCCGGTCGATACCAGATAGCGCCCCGACGGACTGTAGTTGGCGGAGTAAACTGCGGCGGTATGTCCCTCAAAATGATGGATCGGCGATTGTGCAATCAGGAGCGGTGACGTACACAAATACAGACACAGGACACCTCGGAACAAGTATCGCATCTCGGCACTCCTTCCTGTGAGAGAGATTCGCTCTCAACTGCAACCCAGTCTCACCGTTTCGGGGGGATCCGTCAACAGGCATTCGGAATCGAAGGCATGGCCGCCTGCACCTCAGAGTGCGGGTGAGTTGTCCAGAGCTGAGGGACCGTCACTCCACGCCGTTCCAGTTGCCCCACGCAAGATCGGCCAGGAAGATTTTTCTGTCTTCGCCATCTTCGATCTGGTCCCCCAGTCGTTGCGCTTCAGTTTTGAGGTCGCGTGCCTGTTCGATTTGTCCGCACAGGGCGTGTCCGCGGGCGAGCATTTCGCAGGCATAAGCGCGATCGAAATCGTTTAATCCTGCTTCGATTTTCCCGGTCCAAGCCATGCAGTGCCGGGCGTGTTTCAGGCAGTTCGGCCCGTCTTCCAGGACAGCGTACACCTTGGCGATCAACCATTCTCCCCGCTGCTGATTGACGTCGTTTCCCGCGTGGAGCCAGTGATAGCACGACGCGAATGCGGTCATCAGCATGCGGCGGTTTTCGTCCTCAGTCCGGCTCGCCTGATCGATCAGGCTCCAGCATTCGACATTGAGCCGAGGAGCGAAATATTTGTGCGCGAGTTCCGCGTCGAATAGCTGCTCATCCATCGATGGTCCTTCCAAAAATCAGTTTTACGGACATGTGGCGTAAATCGTGAAATGATGGGAATCGGTTTCTTCCGGCTCGACGAGGGTCGGGAACTCGTGGATGTGAATCAGTGTTTCGGAATGTAATTCAACGTGTAGTACGCCTCCTTGTGAAGCAGAGGTTTTCCGTCTTTCGAGCGAACGCCCGCAGCGACCAATTCGTGAACGTGTCCTTCCTGCAGACCGTTCACAAACAGCCTGACGCTCTTGCGGTCCGGTCCGTCTTCGACTTTGGTGATCGCCGGGGTCGTCTGATCCACCTCGGGGCTTCCGTACGACGACTGAAAAATGTAGGCGTAGGTGACGAATGAGTATGACTCCGGCTTGCCGGCGGTTTCGAGATCGATCTCCTCAGTAAACGTCAATTCGAAACCGTCGGGTTTGGCACGCATTTCGTGGATCTCGAACGGAGTCTTGCCGGTCCAGGTGAGCCGATCGAGTGCAAACGGTTTCGTGCCGCGCGAACCCCAACCGCGATTGGTTCCTCCGACGAACAGCGCACCGCTGTCGGTCATTTCTACCGCGAGATTGCCCGAGTTGAATCCTTCGCGGAACGGAAAACAAACCCCCTGATAGTGTCCGTCAATTTCTTCCAGAAAACATCTCATGAGGGTGCTGTTGGTCTGATCGCCCACGAACAGTTGCTCTGCGAACGGACCGAACTTCCCGCCGGTCGTGTCGCAGGCGATTCCGCTGGCGGATTGCCCCATTTTTTTATAGGGAAATAAAATGCAGGGAGGTTCGAACTCCGGGATTTTTTTGGCTTCGGTCATAATCCGGCTGCCGCTGTCGGGATCTTTCGGACGCGGCCCGATCGCGTCGGTCAGTTTGTACCACTCGTTCCCGCCGGGATGTCCCTGAAACGATCCGGGACGCAACCACTTGAGACTGCACGTGCCGTTCCACGGGCCTTGATTGTCTGTAAAGAAGACATCTCCCTTCGCGTTGAAGCCCACGCCTCCGGGAGACCGCAGTCCGCTGCACGTCGGAATCATTTCTCCCTCGGGAGTCACGCGAAGGCACCAGCCTCGATAGGGCACCGCACTCGAAAACGATCCGGTCAGGCAGAGCGTGACCCAGATACTTCCGTCCTTGTCGAACTTCGAACCGAATGCGTACTCGTGGTAATCTCCGCTGATCCCCCACCCGTCGGACACCGTCAC
>DATKCB010000182.1:0-3890 GCA_035513495.1 Planctomycetaceae bacterium
GTCAGCAAGATAAATGCCGGTCGGCTCGATATTCCTCTTCAGAAAGCGCCCACATGACGTCCATATCATTCTCGCAACTTATCCGCAAACTGGGTCTTTGCGTACTGACACTCGTGATCGTCCGCGACGGATTTGCCCAGGAGTCGCAGCCGATAGTCACCCTCTCGGAAAAGGAAGCGGGGCCTGACTTTGCTTTTCAGGGGGAATATCGGGGGAAAGTATTGAACGGCGAAGGGGAAGAAATCGAACTGGGACTGCAAGTGATCGCACAGGGTCAGGGCGAATTCACCGCGAAAGCCTATGTCGGAGGATTGCCCGGTGCAGGCTGGAACAAAGTGGAAGCACACGACGCGAAGGGGAAACGTGAAGGAGAGAAAGTCACCCTCACTTCCGACCACGGTGCAGGGGTCATCAGCGACGGCAAGGTTGTTGTCGTCAGCAGTTCCGGTGAAACGCTCGGGACGCTGAACAAGGTGATCCGCAAGAGCGAAACGCTCGGAGCGAAACCTCCTGAAGGGGCGAAAGTTCTCTTCGACGGCTCTTCCGCCGATCAGTTCAAGGACGGTCAAATCGACGACGAAGGATTTCTTTCGCAGGGAACCACGTCTCTGGCGACGTTTCAGAGTTTCCGGCTGCATCTCGAATTCCAGCTCTCCTTCATGCCCGAAGCGCGGGGGCAAGGGCGATCGAACAGCGGCTGTTACATGCAGGGACGCTACGAAGTCCAGATGCTGGATTCGTTCGGCCTCTCGGGCGAGCACAACGAATGCGGCGGAATCTATTCGGTCAAAAAGCCGGACGTCAATATGTGCTTTCCGCCGCTCTCGTGGCAGACCTACGATGTCGATTTCACGACTGCGAAATTTGGCGCTGACGGAAAGAAAACGGCCAACGCCCGGATGAGCGTCCGGCACAACGGAGTTCTGATTCACGACAACGTCGAAGTGGATCATGCGACGACGGCGTCACCCCTCAAAGAAGGCCCGACACCCGGTCCCGTCTATTTGCAAAACCACGGCAACCCGGTCCGCTATCGAAACATCTGGGTGGTAGAAAAGTAGGCGATCAGCCGTCCCAACTGACTCCGTCCCAGTCGGCGACCTTCTGGAGAAACACAGCGGTCCCGGCGGAGAAGAGCGAGAACAGCCGCTCTCCTTTCTCCGCGGAGGCAGCGGAGGGGCTCCCGATGTGACCCGTCGCGGTCCGTTCCTTCGTGATCCAGGCGCGGTGCGCTGGGGGAAACGGATTGCCGAACGGCATCGTTTCGGCGTGCTTGTAGTCGCCGACGAGGTCGGGACGCAGCGCGAGCATCATCGACGTTTCCCACTCGCAGGCGTGACCCATCTGCGATTGTTCGAACTCGTCAGCCGGTGGTTTGGCCATATCCCAGTACGTGGTCGAGAGGAGTAACTGATTCTGCCAGTCGCGATCGCGCTGACGGATCTCGAACAGCGCCTGCTGGCCCGGAAGGATGTTCCCTCCGTGACCGTTGAGAAAGACGATGCGGTCGAATCCGTGATGCAGAAAATTCCCCGCCATCTCCTTGAGCAGATCGAGATAGGTGCGGGGTGCGGCGGACATCGTACCGGGGAAATCGAGATGATGTTCCGAGTTTCCGAGCCACATCAGCGGAGCGATCACGACGCTGTCGGCCACCCGTTCGGACACGCGGCGAACCACCTCACCCAGCAGCAGACTGTCGGTGAACAGCGGCATGTGATGTCCGTGCTGTTCGAGTGCCGCAATCGGGAACACGATCGGCGTATCGCGGGGAAGCTGATCGACCTGCGGCCAGTTCATTTCGTAAAGCTGCATTTTTTAGTCCTGCTCGTCGTATAAAAAACGAAGTCGTATAAAAAAATCTGTAACACTACAGCCGAATGGCGGGGAGGAAACGTAGGACGGTCTTCCAGCCCGTCCGAGATAACTCTCGACCGTTCCGAACGGGCTACAAGCCCGTTCTACGTCACTTCGCTGAAGTGTTACAAAAATCTTAATCGAGATGCTCAGTCTTCTTCGTCGTCGTTTTGAAAGTATTCGGTGGAGATGTTCGTGCGGAGGCCACCGCGAGGAGTGAACTCCGCCTGCACGTGCATCCAACGCGGCCGGACGACTGCCACGAGATCGTCGAGAATGCAGTTGGTGACGTGTTCGTAAAAGGCTCCGTGATTGCGGTACTGCTGCAGATAGAGCTTCAGCGACTTGAGTTCAAAGCAGAGTTCGTCGGCGATGTACGTGATCGTGATCTGACCGAAATCGGGTTGTCCGGTCTTGGGACACATGCTGGTGAATTCAGGGCAGATCGTCTCGTTGACGTAATCCTTATCGGGGTGGGGATTGGGAAACGTTTCGAGAGCGTTTTTGAAATGCTCGGGGTGATCGGACATTGCTTCGGGCGGGACTTTCTTCCGTTGGAGTTTGAAAAGTACGAAAAGTGTGAAATGTGGAAGAGTTAAAGGTGGAAGCGTTGAGCGTTACAGATCGATTTCCTCGAGGTCGACGAAACTGGCTTCTTCCATGATGATACGATAGCGCTCGGAAGCGTCTTTACCCAGGAGCTGAGAGAAGGTCGAGTCGGCTTCGAGCTGGCTCTCGATATTGACTTTGAGCAGCGTCCGGACCTTCTTGTCGAGTGTGGTTTCCTTGAGTTGTTTGGCGGACATTTCGCCAAGTCCTTTGAAGCGGATCACTTCCGGTTTTCGATTCGCGGGGAGGCTCCCGAGGATCTCTTCCTTCTCGGCGTCGTCCTGCGCGTAAATCGTCTCTTTACCGACCAGAATGCGATACAGCGGCGGCTGGGCGAGGAACAATCGACCCTGCCGAATTAACTCCGGCATATGCCTGAAGAAGAACGTCAGCAGGAGCGTACTGATGTGATATCCGTCGCTGTCGGCGTCCATCAGGAGGATCACTTTTCCATACCGCAGATGGTGGATGTCGAAGTGGTCTCCGATGCCGGTCCCCAGCGATTCGACGAGGTCTTTGACCTCCTGATTCTGCATGACTTTCGAGAGGGACAACGCCTCGGTATTGAGGATCTTTCCCCGCAAGGGAAGGACGGCCTGCGTTTTGCTGTCGCGTCCCATGGCCGCGGTGCCGCCCGCCGAATCTCCCTCGACGAGAAACAGTTCCGATTCTTCGGGCTTGTTCGATCGGCAGTCGAGCAGTTTGCCGGGAAGATTCGATTTTCGACCCGGGCTTTTGCGGCGGATTCCCGAAGAGGCTTCGCGACTCGCCAACCGGGCCCGCGCAGCGAGCACGATTCGGCCGACCACGGCATCGGCGATCGACGGATTGTTGTTGAGCCAGGTTTCGAGAGCCGGGCGGACCAGTCCTTCGACGGTGCTGGCCATCTCGGGGTTGTTCAGTTTTTCCTTGGTCTGCCCCTGGAACATCGGATCGCCGAGATAGACAGAAATAATCCCCAGACACCCTTCTCGAATATCTTCCGAGGTGATACTGAGACCTTTCTGCTTGATGTTGTGGACTTCCATGTAGTTCCGGACCGCTTTGTTGATGCCGGATTTCAGACCGTTCTCGTGCGTGCCCCCCGCATGCGTGCGGATTCCGTTGACGTAGCTGCGAAACTGTTCGTCGGTGGCGTCGGTCCAGTGGAGGACCAGCTCGATCCGATGCTCCTTGTCGTCCCGTTCGGCGGAAAACTGTTGCTCGTGAACGAGTTTCTTACCGCTCTCCTGGGTGATTTTGGTGAGGTAGCCGGCGATCCCTTCAGGATGATGCAGTTCGTGCCGCTCGTTTTTCGTCTCATCGACGAACGTGATTTTGAGACCGGCGTGCAGAAAGGAAATGTCTTCCAGGTGCTGAAAGATCGTATCGGCACTAAAGTGCGTGCGGCGGAAGATTTCATCATCCGGGCGGAAATAAATCGT
>DATKCB010000183.1:0-5361 GCA_035513495.1 Planctomycetaceae bacterium
GACGGTCTCCACGGTTTTGTCGGGGAGCAGGCGGAGCAGATGATTTTTTCCGTGAGAAACTATCCACAAACGATCCTGACTGTCGATGGCCATTCCTCGTGGAGCGGGAATGACCGCAAATTCTTCGGGTTCGCCTCCGAGAGACGGAACTTTCCAGATGCGGTGCAGTTCGAGATCGGCGACGAAAATGTCTCCGTTCCTGGCGACGGCGATTGCCATCGGGATTCCGATGCCACCGTTGGTCAGTGGAAACGGCTTGCCGTTCTCGTCGAATCGATACACTTCGCGGGTGGAGGAATCTCCCGCCAGCAGACGCCCCTTCTCGTCAATCGCCAGACAGCGGACCGCGTTCAGCGGAGTTCGAAACATCTTGTCGGCTTTAAAATACAAATCGGCTTTACCGTCTTTCACTTTCCAGACGCCCGGCAACGTCCGGTCGGCGACAAACAAGAGACCGTCTTCGGTCGCGGCCAGCGCGAGCGGATATTCCATTGTCTGGGCGAACACGGGTGACGCACAGAGGGCCAGCAGGAACGCGGCGAGAAGCGATCGCATAATGTGCCTCAATTTGATTTCTGTCTGTGGGGTGCCCAGTCGCGAATTTGAGTCCGATACTCACGGACATCCTGATGACGGGTTTGATAGGTCCTCAAATAATTCCGGTGTTTCGGAGAATCCGGAAACGACTCCTCCGGTTCGTAAGGATAACGCGCCATCGCTCGAAACGGGAGCGGCTCGGCCTGCTGCCCCTGAACGGTATTGAAATCGGCATCCTTGTCCCAGCCGATATTGTACAGAATAAAATCCCGTTTCCACCCGGGCGGTAACTCCGCCTGCGGGACCGCAAAACGGACCGTCATCTCATCTCCCGAACCGAGCACGGCCGAGCAGTCGTCAGCCTCGACGAGCAGTTCCGTCACATCACCGTACCGCGTAAACCGGCCTCCCATCGGTACCCATTGCGGAGCAGCAGAGACGCGGTTGTAATCGAAATCTTTGTGATTGTTCCCGCTGCGGGGAACGCGGGCAGAAAATCCGCGATAATGCAGATCGGCACCCAGCAGTTCCAGCTCGGTCAGTCGATACTCTGCTTCCGGTTCATCGACCGAGTAGAAAACATCGTCCCAGCAGATTTCCATGTTCGTGGCGATTCTCACGCGATGATCGTTCGAGAGAAATCTTCCCGACAGATCGACGGCGATCGTTTTCGTTTTTCCGCCGGGGAAACCCATGTATTCGATGGCTGTGACCCAGTTCCCATTTTCATCGGGAACGAGAACCTGTGGAGGCATCGGCTTCGGCTTATCGGGATTCTGTGCGATGGCGATATTCAGCGAGGTGCTGGTCGGAAAGACCCAGCCAGTCAGGAACAGCGTTACGGCTGCGTCTGGAGGAAGCTCTCCCAGATCGAGTTCGAGCCAGTGCGTTTCCGTCAGACCTTGATTGAATGATTGATCCCAGGCACGAGTGAAGTTTCCGTCTCGTGCTGAGACCGCCTGTGAGACATCCCGTCCCTCCTGGTCGATCGCGTTGTTCGGTCGCAATTTCTGAGTGACGGTATGAACTTTGAACTGGGCGATTTCCGCCGGCCCGACTTTTTCATTCGTATAGATTTCAATCTCGGCGGGGTGATCGACCGCCAGCAGTTTTACACTGTCGAAATAGGCGGCTTCCCACAGTTCTTCGGTGATCTGCAGGACGTATTCGTTCTGCCGGGGCTTGAGAAGCTCTCCGTCGATTTTGAGATACTCCCATTCGCGGAACGGAGCGAGGATGCCCTGCGAGAATTGCAATCCGATCGGTGCGGCCCAAAGACAATCCGTATAAAAGACGAATTTCTCTCCGTCCCAGGTGTAAAGAAAGGGACACGAGCCGCCGAGTTCCTGTTGTTCGAAAATCGTCCGATCAGGTTTCGGCTCGATCACATTGTGAGGTATTCCATTGGTCCACAATACTCGAAGCACATCGGCCTGATTTCGTTCTCCCAACCCGAAATGAACCGAGGTACCCCGGACCGTCTGGACCTGATACAACCCGGCGGATTTGCATTCGATCAAACTGCCGATGCCATGCATATTGCATCGTTCTCGGGCATTTTGTGGTTTGGCCTCCGCCCGAATGACGAGGTCTACCCAGTGATGATTGTTTCCCCCCTGATTTGTGAAAATAGTCAGTTCACCCCCTGAGAGAACCGCCAGATCCTGATCGCCATCGGCATCGAAATCCGCAATCGCGACATCGGCGATGTTTTTCGGAAAAGACTCTGACAATTGGGATTGAAGGACGGGAACTCCGTGCGAATCGCCGCGAAAAATCTGCAAACCGCCATTGCCCCAACTGACGAGATCTTCCAGTCCGTCGTTGTCATAATCCCAGTTCGCGATCCCGTTGGCCGGGACGTCCGACAGGAGCCTTTCGTTTTCATCACCCGATAGCGGTGTCGACCCGGTCGTCAATCGGGTCCCGAAATCCCCCACTGATGCGATATCCCAACGCGCATCACGATTGCAGTCGAGCGCAGCGATTTGCCGGCTGTTACTCGACTTACGATTCGTTTCATCGACCGATCCCGTGGCGAATTGTCCGTGCAGATTATTGATCAACATCAATCCATCGGTGGAATCGGGAATCGCCAGCACAAGATCGATCAGTCCGTTCCGCTCGAGATCGAGTGGCAGGATTTGTGTGACCGTCTGTTGGGCCACGGGCAGATTCGAGTATTTTGAGATATTTTCGAAGGTCCAGTTCCCCCGGTTTGACCAGAGGGTGATCCCGATTTTTGACGACACGACCAAATCCAGATCGCCGTCGTGATCGAGATCGACCGCTTCCACAGCCCTGACTTGCTCCAGCAGATCGATTCCATCCGGTTGAGGAACGGCGACCAGCGATCTCGCTCCCGATTCTGCGAGATCGTTGCGATACAGGCGGAGTCCCGCGTCCCCGTACAGCATCACGTCGAGATCGGTGTCGCGGAACGAACCGGCCGAGTCTTCACCTGAGGGTTCCGCTTCGACGTTCGGGTCGATTCGTGCGAAATCCCGATCGAGATCTGCGGTTCGGATTCCTGTGACTGCGAATGGAAGATCGGTTTCGAGAATCTGTTTTGGAGTTCCGTCTGCGTCGAATGCGACGACGAACAAGGACTTGTCGGTTGCATGGAACAGTTCGCGCCGACCGTCGAGGTCGAAGTCTTCGGAATGGATCGCACGCACCGATCCGTTCTGGGGCAATTCCGGTCTTCGTCTGTCGAATCGGACTTCAATCCGATTCTCACTCACCTCGCGCAGTTCGGGAAATTCCTCGTATAGTTTGGTGGAAAAGTCGTGTCGAATCCACTCGAGGGAGTGAGGATCGAGACGTGCGAGATCCTGTGTGTAGGTCACTTCACCGAGCAGTACGGTTCCGATCTGCCGCAGACGCGTATTGACGGTCTCCCAATCCTCCTCTCGGGCAGCCTGCTCCGCCTGTTCGAACAACTTGGGAACGATCTGAGATGTGCGACTGGTGAACAAGCGGAATGCATCGCGATTCTGATCGAGAATATTGAAAAAACTCGAATCTTCCATGGCGGCACATTCGCGGAGCAATGTGAGTATCAGCGCCGCGTTTCGTGGAGCGGCGTGGAGAGCTTCCCGCAACCTCGGGATCACACTCCGGTCGAGCTTCTGCTCGTAATCCCTCACAATGCGGCAGCCGAGGTAGAGCATGACCGGGGTCGGGGTCGAAGCGAGGTGATGTGCCTGCATATATTGCGTTCGCGCGAGTTCGAAGTTGCGCTGGGATTCTTCGAGGCGACCTGCGAGAGCAAATCCCACTGCTTCGACCGTGAAATTGTGCTGTAGCAGACTGATCGTTTCTCGCAATTCCTTCAACAACGGATCGTAAACCTCTTTGTCACGAAGTTGGTCCGTCTGGGAAAGTTTCAAAAAACGAGCAATCGCCAGATTCTGCAGGCCGAGCGGTTCTTCGGGGAGGTCTTTCGAGATCCTGTCGAAAATCCCGATCGCTGCGTCGTACTCTCCGTTTTCGAGCCGTGCGATCCCTGCATTTTTGAGATCGATCAACGTTTTCAATCGAGCGATCTCCGCTCGGTGATCAGATTCCCGCTTGGCCAGGAATGCGATGAGGACCACGATCAGTGCGAGCAGAACCGCGATCCCGTACTTCATGCCTTTCCGGGAGCGCGGAGGAACAGTATCACTCATGCCGAAGATTTCTGAACAAAAGGGAGTTGAAGTTGTCGTCGGGAACGGAGCAGGGGACGATCTCACAAATACGAATCGCTCGCACGGTTTAACAATAATACACAAATGTAATACGGTGATTGTACAAATCTTGTGGGAGAGAATCGAGATGATCCCCGCACGATCTGGATTCAGCTTGGTTCACGATTTCGCGGATCGCGGTATAATCAATGCCCACCACAATCCCGTTTTTTAGCGGTAAAACCCGATTCAGAACAATGAACAATCAACGCATCGCTGCCGCTTTTGACGAGTTAGCTGATTTGCTCGAAATTCAGAACGCAAATCCGTTCCGAGTTCGCGCCTATCGAAACGCTTCGCAGACTCTGGAAAGTCTGACGGAATCGGTCTCGGAAATCGTCGCATCGAAGACCGAACAACTCACCGATCTCCCCGGAATCGGGAAAGATCTCGCCGCCAAGATCGAGCAACTGGTCGCGACCGGTTCGATCAAACAACTCGAAGAACTCCGGAAGGAAGTTCCCCCGGGATTGATCGACATCACGCACATCGAAGGGATCGGACCTAAAAAAGCGGGAATGCTGTTTCGGGAACTCAACATTACCGGACTCGACGACCTCAAACAGGCCGCCCAGCAGGGACAGGTCCAGAAACTCAAAGGCTTCGGCAAGAAGACGGAAGATTCCATCCTGGCGAACATCGATCGGGCCGCCGAAGCGGGAAAACGAGCGATGTTCGCTAATGCCGAGCCGGCGGTCGAGGCAATCGTCCAAACTCTCTCCGCACTCGATTCCGTCCAACAGATTTCGCCTGCGGGAAGTTTTCGACGACGTAAAGAGACGGTCGGCGATCTCGATCTGCTGGTCACTTCCGACGATCAAAACAAAGTGATGGACGCCCTCGCGTCACACGAACTGGTCGAGCAGGAACTCTCACGGGGAGAGACCAAGCAGCGGGTTCGACTGCAAGGCGGACTGGAACTGGATCTCCGCGTCGTTCCCGAAGCCTCGTACGGAGCTGCGCTTTTGTATTTCACCGGATCGAAAGACCACAACATCGTGATGCGCCGCCGGGCGCAGGACCGCGACTTGAAACTGAACGAGTACGGCCTGTTTCGCGGAGACGAGTCGGTCGCCGGAACGACGGAGGAAGA
>DATKCB010000184.1:0-4210 GCA_035513495.1 Planctomycetaceae bacterium
CGCGATCAGAAAGAAGGCCGCTCCGTACAACAGCGGTTCGATGATAGTCGCTCCGACTTCGTATTTTAAGAAACGATAGCTCATCCAGGAAAGTCCTCCGCTCCCTGCCGCGACGTTCGCGATGCCGGAGGCAAAATACCAGCGGTCGCGCGTGAAATACCACACTCCGAGAGGGAGCACGGTCATTGCCAACAGGTAGACCAGCAGAGACAGCTCCGGAATCCCTGCGGACTGCCAGTAGAGTGCCGTTGCTAAACTCAGAGGAGGGAGAAGCATCGCTCCCGAACGATTCAGAAAACGCGCCGTTCGATCCCGGAAGCATTGTCCAATGACGATGGCTCCCAGCAGAATCACATGCAGCGGAACGGTTCGGAGCCAGTGGACCTCGCTTGGCTGAGTGAGACCCAGAGCGAGCAGACCGGCGCAGCCGAGCACTCCACCAAAGCAGTGCAGCGAACTCTTCCGCTGGACAGAATCGGGATCTGTTTGTGGCGGAAGTTGTCTTCATGTGCGGGCTTTCACAGAATCCCCCGATCCCCTTTGAGCGGTGGGGCTAACGGCATTGCTTGCGAATTGAACGGTATTCCCAACGGATCTGACGGGCGTCGCGGTACCAACGGCGATGCCCTGCAGGTCCGAAATTCCAAATCAGAAGCCCGACCAGAATGGCTCCCGCGAACAGGCAGTATGAATCGATCGCTGAGTTCCCCGTTTGCCCGTACGTAAAGAATCCGACGAGTCCCAGAAAACCGTAACCGAGGGGTATTGGCCAGAGTCGCGCGCTCATCAAATGACGTTGGGCGAGGAGAAACACTGCGCCGAACAGGGCCGCGACGAGCGGAAACGCCGACGCCAGCAGAAATTCCTTCCAAAGTTTGTCCGTGACGTATTCAGATGTCGGCATCCGGCTCAGTTTGTCGTAGTGATCGTAGAAATAATACGCAGAAACCCCCGCGAGTACGACCACAATAAAGAGATAAACGAGTCCCAGAATCGATGTGGGAAGCGGACGATTGCGGGTGATTTCTGACGTATCGAAACGAAACTGATACGGCGGCGCACTGACTTTGCCACCGCGAAGTGCAACGGTGAGATCTTCCCGCATCGCAGCAATGTCTGGATAGCGGTCGTCGGGATCCTTTGCCGTCGCTTGGTGGACGACCGACGCCAATGGAGCGGATACCTCTTTGTTCAACCAGTTCACAGGGGGAACCGGCTTGAGCAGAATGTTTCGCAAGACATCCTTGCGAGATTCACCCCGCGCCGGGTGTGTGAGGGTGAGCAGTTCGTACAGGATTAAGCCGAGCGCATATATGTCCGTACGCGCGTCGAGTCCAATCCGGCCGGAGACCTGCTCGGGACTCATGTACATGGGAGTTCCCAGGAAGTCCCCCGTTTGGGTGAGCGAGATTTCATCCACGACTTTCGCGAGGCCAAAGTCAATCAGACGAACGTCGCCGTTCTTGTCGAGCATGATGTTCGCCGGTTTGAGGTCGCGGTGAATGACTTGATGTTGATGCGCGTGCTGCAGCGCATCTGCCAGCGACAACGCGAGTTCGCCGCAGCGCCGCACATGCAGCGGATTCTCAATTCGCGACCGTTTCAGGGCGACAGCGCGTTCGGGACGTATCTCCTGTTCCGGCTGATCGTAGACGATTGTGGTCAAATCGACTTGCATCGACTCATTGCGTGTTTCCGTCGAGCGGGCGATGATCTGGTCGATGCTCGTATCGAATTCGCTCAGCGTTAGTTCATCGAGGACTTCTCGCAACGTGACGCCGTCGATCAACTCCATACAGAGGTAGACATAGCCCTTGTCCTGGCCGAACGATTGGAGCCGGGCAATGTTGGGATGGTCCAGCCTCAAGAGGGCTTCCGTTTCGCGTTGGAAGCGGCCGATTGCACTCGTGGTCGGGAGGCTCTCGCCGATCAACTTGAGCGCACACATTCGCCCCGAATTGATCTCGCGCGCCCGATAGACAACGCCCATGCCACCGTAGCCAAGGCGATCTTCGATTCGAAACCCGCCGAGTTCCTCGGGGACATCCATCGGCCGCATCCTCGTTGTTGGATTGAGAAGAGTGGTACGCAAGACAGTTCCGGCATTATGACGCGAGAGGAAATCCCGGGCGAGTCGGAATTCTCGAATTGCCGAAGAAACGTCAGAGATGAAACTCCCCGGGTGCCTGGGGACGATCTGTGGCGGAGTTAGTTCTGCAGGCTGGGTCGCAACCCAGCTTTGGAGCTGTCGTTTTCCGAAGTTCTTTTACTCATGATCCCTCTCCGACATTCCTGGCGATCGAGGAATTCCCCGAGCCTCATCAGAATGCCGATTCTTCATCGAAGTCTGACGGCATCAATCCCGTGCTCTGGTGTGCTGGTTTTTAACCCAGCCAACGTCATTTCGTCATCTCTCCGAAGCATCTCGACAATCTTAAGGCTCTCGGTGGTGTAAGCGCCTATCCGATACTCGCCATACCAGTATGCGATCATCTCTGCTGTATAGCCGAGTTTGTCCTTCGGACTCGGGTCAACTCCGGCTCTGAGCAAGAGCTCGACAATTTCTGGTGCTCCGGCCTTGGCGGCAACCATGAGCGGCGTCTTGCCCTCGTCGTCCAAAGTCGTCAGGTCTGCGCTCTCGCTCAGCAATGCCTGAACGCGAACAACATCGCGACGACCGATAGCGTCTCGCAGTGCCGAATCTGTCTGGTCTTTTGAGCGGGTCATCGGTGGATGCGTTGAGTGGCCTAACGGGAAAGCTAACCGAGCGGCGGTCAGCGACGGGTGGCTGGGGCGTTTTGCGAGTTTCAAGCAAGAGCACAGGATATTCAATCTGGCGTTTCCAAATGAACGCAGTTTGATTGTTCGAAACTTCTCGACACGAACAAGTCATTCTCTCGTTCGTCACTTGATTCACGCCCCAGCCACCCAACATGTATGTCTGACACAGGCACCCGCGCCGCTCCGGTTGAGTGATTTGTTATGACACTTGTCAGTATTGATAATCGGACGAGTACCTGACCCAGTCGAGGGATCGGATTTGAGCTAGAATCGTTTCAGCGATTGGGAATGCGAATTCTGACTGAAACCAAACGATTGGTAAAGTTGAGCCGTCCATGCCCGCATCATTTGCCGTCTCGAAGCAATCGAATTTGGCGACGCATGTGATCATCGGAATCGATGCTGGCGTTCCGAACGGATCGTCGCGATCGACGTCAATTGGTGTTTCAGCGGGCTGAATCAAGTATGGTTCGAAATACCAACGTTTTCTTGCTCCTTCCATCGCCCGCTTGATGATTCGTGCATTCATTTCCTGGGTGGGGACACCTTCCAGCAGACCAGAGTAGGTTGCCCATTGGTCAATCGCCACGAGACGAATCGAGCGGCCGCTGGCGAGTTCGAATTCGTTGCGGTTGGACATTCCTGGCTATATCCTCGCTGAGGGATCTCTGTGAAGCTGACCGGCGGCGGGGTGGCGCGACCAGTTTGTTCAGAACTGGTCCTTTCAGCAACAAGATGACTCACCATCCGCTCCCGAATTCGCCTCGACTCCCTCGTCCAGATCGGAGTCCGCATGATATCAGCCCGCGCAACTGCGTCCAAGCACGTTTCTCCTTTGCGGCTCGCAACTTCCGCCGATCCTCCCCCGTCGTTGCGCAACAAACCCGCTATTGGTAGAGGGGAAATGCCAAATGTCAAAATCTCAATGTCAAACAAAAAGGTTCAAGGTGGAAGGTTCAAGGTTCAAAGAGAAACCCTCAGCCGCTACTTCCTACATCCTAACTCCTACACCCTCGCAGTCCCGCCGCGCAACATCGAATCATGAAACAAACCAAAATCCAATCTATTTCTCGATCTACTTTAAAACCGTCCAAATCTCTCGGGTTTCGCTCGAAGTTTTGAACTTGTGAACTTGTGGTCTTCCAAAAACCTCAAGTTCGAAACTTATTGGACTTACGTCGAAAATCGGATCGGAATTGTTCCGAATTGTGAAACAACAAGGGAGTCGAGAATGTTGATACTTCCCGGGAAAGAGGGAGCTCAACCGGTCGGTCCGCGCAACAGAAATCGACCCGCCGGAGGGACGTCCGATGGGTCGCCGATGAAGCCAGCGGATGTCGAGAGACCGCTGGGGCGGCGAACCGAGCGGGCTTCCCGGAATCGGTCCACCGCGTGGCTTGCGCCGAATTCGACGAGGAGGTACAATCGA
>DATKCB010000185.1:0-7759 GCA_035513495.1 Planctomycetaceae bacterium
TCGCTGTGGATGAAGTCGGTAAACGCCGACTCGTCGGACCACTCGCTCGTGATCAGATATGACGCCCCGTCGCTGACGTCTTTCCACAGCGTCGATTGAGTGTGCCCCTCGGCCGCCTCGAGCGCGTCGATCACCCGCGCAAATTTCTCTTCGAAATCCGGTTGTTTCCCCTCAATCACGTGATAGTTCATGCCGACGGTAATCATTGCGAAGTCCTCTCCAGGAAAGCGTGGTTGATGAGAATCGTTTTTTGAATGATAGTGCGTCGAGAGTGAAAGCGAAACCGTTGATAAAAAAGAGGGTTGAGTCTGGACTAGGTCTTGTACAAATATTTCGCTTCAATGCATCTCTCCTCTGCCTACGATCAGCAGTATCGAACAATGACTTCTGCAGGAAAGTGCTCGCCCATGTTTCGTAAACGAGCTCTGCTCGCCGTTTGTTGTCTCGTAGGTCATGCTCTGCATGACGCGAACGGTCATTGGACATTCGATCGTTGAAAGACATTCATCGTCATGCAGAGCATGACCTACGGCTTCGCTGGAGTGCCATACGATCCCACCCCTGGAAGATGCGGATGCCCGGGCAGACCGATGGGTGATCCTGCTGCTGACGGAGAGAGCGACTCCCACTCAACATTCGGATCGAGCAGTTCATCCACGCGGCGCTGGATGATTCGTTCGCGGAGCGACTCCCGGCGTTCGATCGCGTCCTGGATCAGTTTCAGCTTCTCTTGCAGTCGCTTGGCTTCGATTTTCTGATGGGCCTGGCGCTGATCGAATGCGTTTGCGACCGCCTGCGAGAGTTGTGCTCGGGCTTCGGGATCGTCCAGACTCTTGCCTCGGAATTGCCGGGCGAGATTCAGCGCTGTTTGATCGAATCGCTTGGCCTTCGAGTCGCTGGATATCATGCCTGATCTTGTTGAACCATACTCAGACATCGGAGCCACACCGCCTAGCTCACTACCATATTCGTTCCCGTACCCAGACCATTTCGCTGGATGGAATTTGGGATCGTTCGGCGACGTCCATTTTCCCTTCGATGCCGCAAAGGTGTAGAGGTAATCGTTGTCGGTCGTCTGGACAACATTCGTTCCGACAATCGCAATGGCCTTCGACCCTTCGCTCAGTTTCAGAACACCCCAGGTTCCCGTCGTTCCGCTGTAGGCTGCCATCATGTCTCCCACCCGCACAGCCGCGACGTCGGTTCCCACGGTAGGATCAAGCGAAGTCTGCGGTTCGATTTTCAGATTCGTCCACTCGCCCGACTTTTGACTGAAGCCCCGCAGCTCGTCGTTCTCCTTCGACCAGGAGATCATGATGTTTTGCCCCTGAATCAGCCGCTGATTCTCTTCCGAGCCACCACCGTAGCCCAAACCTGCGCCTGTTCCGAAGCCTCGACGACCACCTGGACCGAATCCTCCACCGAAGCCGCTGCCGGATTCTCCCTGACTGGCGCTCGTCGCCCCATACTCCGACTCTCCAACTTCAAAGGTAAGCGGTTTGCTCGCCCTTCCCGCCGCGGTGGGATCTTTCGGCGTAAAGTGCGGTTTCGGCTTTGCCAGAGTGATTCCATAGACGGCGACCAGAAACAAGGGAATCGCCAGCAGCACGAGGTATTGCAGCCGCGTTCGAGACGTTTTCATTTTATTGTCCTTTCGGTTGATTTGAGGTTTCGTGTTCGTTCAGTTCGCTCAGATCTAATTTTTCGAGCAGTCGGTCCATCTCAACATCGAGTTGTTGCAGATCTTCGCCAATCCCGTCGTTCCACGCCGCAGCACTTTCCCCCCTCGATTTGATGGGTGCCGACGTTGTAAGTTCGTTCTGTTGGTATGGATTCTCGCCGACAGGATTGTCCGGGTTTGTTTCGCGATCGAATGCGCCTGAAGCGATCAGAATCACAACGAGAGTTACCGCGAGCGACGCCAGCATTATCAATTGAATTCGCAACTGCGTTCCTTTCGCGCGCTGCGTCCTTCTCCGAGTTTTAGCCAACGACTTCACCGTTTGCGGCAGCGGATTGCTGTGAGGTTGCTGCACGTGAGCGATGCACTCCTGCAGCAGAAAGGCGACTTCGTCGGCGCTCGTAAATCGTGCGTCGCGATGTTTGGCCAGCAGTCGCTCGATCAAACCTTCAAGCCAGATCGGTATTTCAGAATTCAGATCCCCGATCGGTCGCGGATCGTCGTCGATGACTCGACGAATAATTCCATAACTGGTCTGCGCTCGAAATGGCGGCCGCCCCGTACTCATCGCGTACATCACACTGCCGAAGCTGAACAGGTCGCTCTGCGTGCAGACGGAATCTCCGCGGGCCTGTTCGGGCGACATGTACTGCGGGGTTCCCGCGATGAGACCGGTACTGGTGAGCGTGGCATCATCGACGGCTCGGGCGAGTCCGAAGTCGGTCAGCATGACGCGATCGACACCGCGTTCCAGCAGGATGTTGGCCGGTTTGACGTCGCGATGGACGAGTCCCTGGGCATGCGCTGCCGCGAGTCCGCGAGCCACCTGATGACCGATCCGGAGCACGTCGAGTGTCGGCAGCGAACCTTCCCGGTCGAGCCGCTGCTGCAACGATTCGCAGTCCACGTACGGCATCACGAGATAAGGCAACTGGCTTCGGGAATGAACGGTCAGGATCGGCATCACGTTGGGATGCACAATCGCGGCGGTTGCCTGTGCTTCGCGGGCGAACCGTTTACGGGCTTCGGCGTTCGCGGCCAGTTGAGGAGCCATCACTTTGACTGCGACGAGCCGATTCAATTCTTTCTGGTATCCTTTGAGGACGATCCCGTTTCCTCCGTGGCCGATGATCGCGCGAATTTCGATGTCGTTCAGTCGCCCGAGCGAATCGGGTTCGCGTCCCGGTTCCAGAAAATCGACGGCGAAATCCGCCGGTAAGATTTCCCGGCCGAACCGCCGACTGGACTGGACGGGAGATTCCAAGTTGCCCGGGATCAGGGTCGAGATAATGCCCCGTCCCAGCGGATGCGTTCCGGAAATTTCTTCACGCAGTACCGCCTCGACGCGCGACCAACCGTCCGCGTCTCCCGCCAGTTCGGTGAGTTGCTGCTGACACGTCGCACAGTCTTCGAGATGAGACTCCAGCCACTCTTCCTGTTGTTCGGACAGAACGTCTTCCAGAGAACGCTGCAACAATTGAGGATCGCAGTTTGATGAGAAAGATTTCATGGGTGGTCCTCCGTTGTCAGCGCATCATCGAGTACTTCATCGACCTTCCTGCGAATTCTGGCCATGATGCGGCTCCGCGACATGTAGATGCTCCCGCAAGTGATCCCCAGTTGATTCGCAACGTCTTTGACCAGTTGTCCGTCAATCACGGTCGCCCAGAACGCCGTCCAACTGGTGTCGATGAACTCGTGCCGCACCTGTTCGGCGGCCCAGACGATCAATTCGTGTTCGTAGCGTGCGATCTGTTCGCGATCGGGAGTCGCGGGGACCTGTTCCAGGAGTTCCACAAAGTGCGATCCGCCACGACCTCCGACTTGACGGCGTTCCTTGTGCATGAACTTGATGACAATGTTTCGGGCGACGGTCGTCAGCCAGCGCCGAAACGAGGCGGACTGGCCGTCGTCTTTCCAGCCGTCGACCGATTTTGCAATCGTCAGGAGCACCTGCTGAACGACGTCGGCAACATCGCGCTGGGGAACTCCCAGCCGTATCACCAGATGCTGCAGAAACGGCTCGTACAACGTCACAAACTCGACCCACGCACGCTCGTTGTCGCCACCTTTCAGGTGCGCGATCAAGCTGTGGCGTGTTTCGGGCTGATCCATGTCGGGTGTTCCTTAGCTATATGAGTCCCAGGACTCACCGGATCCTCACGGCTGGAGGGGGAATTTTTGGAAATGATTCGCATTGACTGGTTACAGTTTTTTGCGCGATTTCTTCAAAGAATCGGGTTTTTGAGCTGTTTTGGGCGAACGACAGTACCTACTATTGTGTCATCATTTGTTATTACAATCGTAACAACATATTCTCGGAGGGTCTCCGGTGATTACTGTGAAAGTTCGAAAAGTCGGAAATTCGCTCGGAGTTGTGCTGTCAAAGGATGTTGTTGCCAAGCTGGGCGTTGAAATTGGTGATGATCTCTTTTTGATTCAAACTCAGGGTGGATATCAGATTACCCCTTACGATCCGAAGTTTGCAGAGCAAGTTTCTGCTGCCGAACAAATTATGAAGAAGCGACGAAACATGCTTCGAAAGCTTGCGGAATAGTTTTCCATGAATGAACCTGAATGGATTCGGGACGACGTCGTTGCTGCAATCCACAACATGCAACTCGCCGAACATGGCGGTATGGATGGTGTCTTGAGCGAGGGAGCGCTCAGCGCATCTCTAGCCAATCCGAAACACTATTTTTTTTACACCGATCCAAAACCAGACATTCCGGCAGTCGCAGCAAGGTATGCTCACAGCATTACCGCAAATCATCCGTTTTGCGATGGAAACAAGAGAACTGCGGCAGTCGCCTGCGAACTCTTCTTGGATTTGAACGGGTTTGAGCTTAGGGCTTCCGACCAAGAGGCATATTCCATGTATATCAAACTCGCAAGCTCAGAAATCAACGCGGATGAATTTGCCGAGTGGCTTCGGGAGAAATGCAAGTAGACGGCGAACGTGAGAGTTGACCGGGCAGCGGTTTATGATGTTGCGTCAGGTCTGACAACTACATCCTCGCGGCCCCGCCGCGCAACAGCGAAGGGTGCAACAAGAGACGAAACCAGAAAATTTCCAGAAATGTTCCCGTCGTACCTTATTCGTCGGAGTCATCGCCCTGCCGCAGGCAGCGGCCGATCTGGCGGACGGCCTGTCTGAGACGTTGCGTCTTCTCGACGATCGCCAGCCGGAGATAGCCTTCCCCGTCTTCTCCGAAGCCGCGGCCCGGGCTGACGGCGACGGCGGCTTCGTTGAGGAGTTTCATCGAGAACTCGATCGATCCCATCTCAGACCACGGTTCCGGGATTTTTGCCCAGACGAACATACCGGCTTGCGGCGGTTCGACGTCCCAGCCGAGGCGCGAAAGACCGTCGCACAAGGCGTCGCGGCGGGACTGGTATTCGAGACAGAGGTCTGTGATCGCGTCGTCGCAGTGACGCATCGCGACGATCGCGGCGATCTGGATCGGCTGGAAGATTCCGTAATCGTAGTAGCCTTTGATGGTCGCGAGGGCGCGGACCATCTCGGAGTTTCCGCAGCAGAAGCCAATTCGCCAACCGGCCATGCTGTAGCCTTTGCTCATCGTCGTGAACTCGACACCCACATCTTTCGCTCCCGGCGAGGAGAGCAAACTGGGGGCCTTGTATCCGTCGTAGCAGATGTCCGCATAGGCGAAGTCGCTGATGATCAGGAACCCATACTTCTTCGCCAACTTGACCAGTTCGTCGAAGAAGTCCTGTTCGATCACGGTCGACGAGGGGTTGTGCGGAAAGTTGACGACGACGACTTTCGGCCTGGGAAACAGATGCTCGCAGGTGTACGCGATGTTCTGCAGGAAGATCGCCGGTTCGCGGACGTCGAGCGCGATCACGTTCCCGGCGGCGAGCATTACCGCGTACACGTGAATCGGGAATGACGGTGCCGGCACGATGGCAGTATCCCCCGGCCCCATCAGTGCGAGGCACATGTGGGAGAACCCCTCCTTCGAGCCGATGCAGGCGAGGACTTCGGAATCAGCGTCGAGCGAAACGCCGAACTTGCGGTCGTAGCGCTTGGCGACTTCCTTCCGCAGATTCGCAATTCCCTGCGAAACCGAGTAGCGGTGGTTGCGGGGATCCTGGATGGCCTCATTGATCTTTTCGAGGATCATCGGATGCGGCGGATCGGTGGGGTTGCCCATGCCGAGATCGATCACGTCGATCCCCTTCTGGCGCATCTGATGTTTGGCTTTGTTGATCTTGCCGAACATGTAGGGAGGTAGTCGCCTGACGCGGTCGGCCACGGGGATCGAGAACGGCTTGTCGTCGAACAGACTTTCGGATTCGCTGCGCATGTTGGGTTAGGATTTAGGAGTTAGGAAATAGGATTTAGTGTTTTTCTTGGGAGTTTGCTGGGCCGTTCGCAGGTTCTTCGAACTCCGTGAATGAGTTGACCTCATTGTCTCGAAAAGCATTCGGCCAGTGTGCCTGCTTACGTGGCTCAAGTGGCACTTTTCGCACTTTTCGTACTCCCGTGATCCGAATTGTATCACGCAGAGACATTGCGGGAAGGATGGGCACGAAAAAAGCGTCCGGACTCAGGAGCCAGGACGCCATTTCGATCGTTCGAGTCTGGTTTCCGGATCAGCGGATCGTAGCAGTCCCCGGGGTAGAAGCTGCGGCCGGGCGAACATTGGCCGGGTTCTGGAATCCGGAAGTCTGCTTGATCTGACCGCCGGTGCTCTTGTGCGTGAAGTAGTTGTCCACGCGGGCTTCCTTGCGGATCTGTTCGAACACTTTGGCGATCGCTTCCTGAATTTTTTCTTCCTTGACCTGTTCGCGCAGGTCGTCCGCGACCTGATTGATATCGGTGACGATCGGTTCGGTAAACCCTTCGCACTTGAGGATGACGTAACGGCCCGGGTCGATTTCGAGGATTCCGGAAATCTGTCCCGGTTTGAGTTTGAAGGCGGCATTTACGAGCTGATCGTTACCCGAATGCCGGCGAATGTGGGGAATCGTTCCACCGAGAGCTCGGCTGTTCGGTTCGATCGAGTGTTCCATCGCGAGCTGGTCGAACTCTTCGGGATTGCGGCGGGCTTTCTCGAAGATTTCCTGGGCGCGGCGGAAGTTGTCGAACATGATCATCCGGGCTTTTACCATGACTCCGAAGTCGCGTTCGAAGACCGTTTGCAGATCCTGATTGGTCACCTGCACGTTTCCTCCGGCGAGTTTTCGCAAGGAAAGCATCGGCCGGATGACGTCTTCTCGATACTGGTTGGGGGTCAATCCGCGTTCGGATTGAAGCATTCCGTACCAGGTTTCGATCGGCATCTGAAATTTCTGGGCGATCCGATTGATTTCGGCAGTCACTTCAGCGTCGGAAACCGTAACGCCCCGTTTTTCGCAAGCCTGACGGATGATCGCCCGGTTGATCAGATTGTCGAGCACCTCTACACCTTCGCGAGCGATGCACTCTTCGGCGACCTCTTCGTAGGTGATGAAGACGTCGTTGACGCGGGCGAAGTTTTTCATCGCGCCCGCAGTTCCGGCTGCACCGGGTTGATCGACCACAGCGTCTGCGGAGTTGGCTGTGAAAATCTGATAGCCGATTCCGGCGGCCAGAATCATCACGGCGGTCCCGAAAATGAAGACTTTACTTTTGGAACCGGTTTTTGGAGGTACGGTTTGGGTCGTGTCGCTCATGGCAAGGTCGTCTCCCTACGATCGAAAAAAGCCACGGAAAAAGTGTTCGCCGTTCCTTGGCGTGAGCGGACTTGTAAAGAATTCAATGAAATGGGTCAAGACCGGTAAATCTTGCCGAACCGTGCATTCGGGGCGAGCGAGGTCGGGGGCGATTGAATTCCAGCCCCCCTCGCCACCTTCCTCGACCAGACCCGAATTGAACTGGAAAAAATTGATTCCTGAGGGAAAGCTCGGTCTAATACCAAAACTAAGGTTTCGTAACACTTCAGCCGAATGGCGGGAAGAAACGTAGGACGGTCTTCCAGCCCGTCCGAGATCACTCTCGACCGTTCCGGACGGGCTACAAGCCCGTCCTACGTCACTTGGCTGAAGTGTTACAAGGTTTCTCATTCATTC
>DATKCB010000186.1:0-5099 GCA_035513495.1 Planctomycetaceae bacterium
CCGCGATCCCGATTTGCAGTACGTCGAAGACACCTGTCGGCACATCGCGAAAAGTTTACGCCCGGGGCAACTGGTGATTCTGGAAAGCACCACCTATCCCTCGACGACGCGGGACGTGATGCTGCCGATTCTGGAAGCGACGGGGCTGAAGTGCGGGAAGGACTTTTTCCTGGCCTACAGTCCCGAACGCGAAGACCCCGGCAACGCCGAATTCAGTGCGGAGAAAATTCCGAAAGTCGCGGGAGGAATCGACGCACCCAGCGGCGAACTGGCGGTCGCTCTGTACTCGCACGCGATCAAGCAGGTGGTTCCGGTTTCGTCCGCGGAAGTCGCTGAAGCCTGCAAGATTCTGGAAAACACCTACCGGGCTGTCAATATCGCGCTGGTCAACGAGTTGAAGATTCTGTTCGACCGGATGAACATCGACGTCTGGGAAGTGATCGATGCCGCCAAGACGAAACCGTTCGGGTTCCAGGCCTTCTATCCCGGTCCCGGACTCGGGGGACACTGCATTCCGATCGATCCGTTTTATCTGACGTGGCTGGCTCGAAAACAGGGCTTGAATACGCGCTTTATCGAACTGGCGGGCGAAATCAATTCGCACATGCCGGAATATGTGATCCACCGGTTGTCCGAGTTCCTCAACGAACAATCGAAACCGATTCGCGGATCGAAGATCTGCATTCTCGGGATGGCGTACAAGAAGGACGTCGACGATCCTCGGGAAAGCCCTTCGTTCGTGCTGGCGGAGCTGCTTCTCGAACGGGGAGCCGCACTGAGCTATCACGATCCGTACATCCCGACGCTCCCCGCGATGCGGCACCACGAACTGCCCGCGATGAGCAGTCAGGATTTGACCCCGGAATTTCTGAAGAGCCTCGACTGCGTGCTGATCTCGACCGATCATACGGGAGTCGATTATGACCTGGTCGCACAGCACTCGTCGCTGGTCGTCGATACAAGAAACGCGATGCGCGGAATTGAAAATCGAGGAAACATCCGTCGCGCGTGACTTTCGAAAGCGGAACGCCGAGAGCGGAGAGCGGTCAATGTTCAATTCACTCTTCTCGCTTTCGTTCTTACATTTATTACTTTTCACACCTTTCGTACCTTTCACACTGTTCCTACTTCTGAAGTACGCGGCTCGGACCGCATGAATTGGTTTCGACATGACTCGCTTTCTCGTCACCGGCGCGGCCGGGTTTATCGGGTTTCATTTAACGCAGCGACTGCTGGCGCGGGGTGACGAAGTCGTCGGTCTCGATGATCTGAACGATTACTACGATGTGACGCTGAAGGAAGCGCGGCTCGCCCAGCTCACCGGGCGGGAGGGATTTCAGTTCGTCAAACGGAACGTCGCCGACAGAGCAGGAATGTCAAAACTCTTCGAGACGGAGAAGTTCGATACGGTGATTCATCTCGCCGCTCAGGCGGGAGTGCGGTATTCGCTGGAAAACCCGCACGCTTACATCGATGCGAACGTCGTCGGATTCATAAACATCCTCGAAGGCTGCCGCCACTCGAAAGTCGCGCATCTGGTGTATGCCTCTTCGAGTTCGGTTTACGGAGCCAATACGAAGGTCCCCTTTGCGGTCGAGGACAACGTCGATCATCCGGTCAGTCTGTACGCCGCTACGAAGAAGGCGAACGAACTGATGGCCCACACCTACAGTCATCTGTACGGACTGCCGACGACCGGTTTGCGGTTCTTCACGGTTTACGGACCGTGGGGACGGCCCGACATGGCGATCTTCAAGTTCGTCAAGGCAATCCTCGCGGGTCAGCCGATCGACGTCTACAACCACGGCAAGATGCAGCGGGATTTTACTTATATCGACGATATTGTCGAAGGCGTCATTCGGACTGCGGATCGGATCCCCGTCGCCGACGATTCGGCGGAAGTGACCGCCGCGCGGCGGGGTTGCTATCGCGTCTACAACATCGGAAATCACAATCCCGTCGAGTTGATGCATCTGATCGGCTGCATTGAACAGCAGCTCGGACAAACGGCTGAAAAAAACATGCTCCCGATGCAACCGGGAGACGTCCCCGCGACCTGTGCCGAAATCAGTCAGTTACAGCAGGATGTGGGATTCGCCCCCGATACTCCGATCGAAGAAGGACTGAAGCAGTTCATCGCGTGGTATCGGGATTACTACAAAGAGTAGCAGTGATCGGTTCGGTGTTGGAAATCTCAGAATCTGTGAAGGAGCAATCAATCAATCAGTTAACCCCTGCGACTGTTGAAACTGAGGGCTATCTGCAACCCAAGTCGGGATTCCTCGCTGCGGCGACGAAAGGTCTGTGTTGGATATATCTGGCGTGCATCGTCGCAGTCTGGGGACTCGTTCGGTACAAGATCGACACCTGGTGGCCGGCGACCTTGGTCGGATACGGTCCCCGGTATCTGCTGAGTGCTCCGCTGATCCTGCTGTTCCCCTTGAGTTTGTGGAAGTTTCGCAGAGGGATTGTTCCGTTATTCGCGGCGGGGCTACTGATCGCGTGGCCGATCATGGGATTGCAGTTGCCGCTTCGAGGAGCACCGCCAACAAGTTTGGAGGGTCTGAAAATCGTCTCGGCGAACATGGGGGGAGGGTGTTCGACGGAACGGCTGATGTCGCTCATCGAACAGGAATCGCCCGACGTCGTGGTGTTACAGGAATATTCAGCAAAGCGGGATCACAAGATATTTTCAGACCGGGGCTGGTCCATCGAATTTCGCGGGGGGTTGTTCTGCGCGAGCCGCTTTCCGATCGTGAAAGTCGAGACAGTCCTGTTGGATCCGAAGGCCAGTTGGGAAATTCGCGTGGCACGTTTCGAAATCGCAGCACCGGACGGAGCGTTTCAACTGTTTAACATCCATCTCGAGACAGTTCGGGAAGGCTTGCAGGAAGTGATCGACGATAAACTCGACGGATTGCCCGAACTCGAAGAGAATAGCCGGTCCCGCATGCGCGAGTCGCAGGCAGTGAGCCAATGGGTTCGTTCGTTTGCGGGTCCGAAAGTGATCCTGGGCGACTTCAACATGCCCGCAGACAGTGCGATTTATCAGGAATGCTGGTCGCTGTTTGACAATGCCTTTTCGGCACGCGGTTTCGGATACGGCTCTACGAAGTTCACCCGCTATTTCGGTATCCGGATCGATCACGTCCTGTCCGACCGATCGTGGGAGACACTCGCCTGTCAAGTCGGTCCCGATCTCGGAGGAGATCACCGTCCCATACTGGCGGAGTTGATCCGACGTTGACCGAGCGCGGGAAATCAGTCAGGAGTGTTTCTGAAGTTGTTCATTCTCTGCATCTCGCAACATCACGCGGTGATTCCAAGCGGCAGACTTTCGGCAGAGGTTTCCTCTGCATCACACGTAACTCGGAGAGAAGATCGTGAAATATGTTTTAGTGACGGGAGCGGCAGGTTTTATCGGGTCGCACCTGACGACGCGGCTGATCGAGCGAGGGTATCGAGTCATCGCGCTCGATAATCTGAGTTCCGGAAATCTGACGAACCTCAAACACATCGAAAATCATTTCGAGTTCGTGCTGGGAGACGTCAATAATTCCGAACTGCTCGATCGGATTTTACCGGGAGTGGAACTGGTGTTTCACCAGGCGGCGATCGCGTCGGTGCCGCGGAGCATCACCTTTCCGCTCGAATCGCATCAGGCGTGCGCAACGGCTACAGTGACTCTGCTGGATGCGTGTCAAAAAGCAAAAGTCAAACGTGTCGTTTACGCCGGATCGTCGAGTGCGTATGGGAACAACGAAAGTTCCGCGATCTCGGAAACCGATCTGCCCGCGGTGTTTTCCCCCTACGCTGCCGCGAAACTCTCGGGAGAACTGTACTGCCAGGCCTTCGCAAACTGTTACGACCTCGAAGTCGTCCGCCTGCGGTATTTCAATATATTCGGTCCCCGGCAGGATCCCAACAGTCCTTACGCCGCGGTCATCCCGATTTTCGTGAGCAAACTGCTCTCGGGAGAACAGCCCACGATTTATGGAGACGGCACCCAGACGCGAGATTTCACCTTCGTGGAGAACGTCGTGCAAGCGAACCTGCTGGCTGCGACAACTCCCGGAATCTCGGGTCGGGTGTTTAATGTCGGTACGGGGAACGCGATGAGTGTACTGTCGATGCTGCAGAAAATCTGCGCCTTCCTCGGCGTCCCCTGCGATCCACACTTCGCAACTCCCCGGCTCGGCGACGTGCTGCACTCTGGTGCGGATATCTCGGCAATCAAACGAGATCTCGGGTTTACGGAAAAGATCACCTTCGAAGCAGGACTGTGCGAGACCGTCGAATACTACGCGCAGGAATTCATCAATCGATCGAGACTGAAACCGCAGCAGGAAGAGGAACGCGGACGTCATTCCTCGAACGAATTGTTGGCAAAGTCACTGTCAATCTTGGGGCTTGCTGATCAACTTGCTGATCAAGATGAATGAATTGACTCCCGAGACTGTTTCCCGTCTTGTCACCGCATCCTGCATCCGCGCGGCCGCGCCCGCGCAACGCCGAATGACGAAACCAGTCCATTATCCATCAAGGCCCCGTTAGTGGCTCCAGGAATTTGAACAGTTCCTGCGTCGCCGGGTCCTCGGGAAGGCCGAGGTCGTCGTTGAGTTTGTTGTGCGTGGATTCTTGCGCGCCGAAAACGCGAGCAGGAACTTCGGCGGTTTCCAGTACCGAGCCGAGACGTCGCGCCTGGGCGGTGGTGTCGGGGTGTCCGGACACGTGCAAAATCAGGACTGGAGGGATCCCTGTGTCTTTTGCGACATGCGTCACCGCAGAAAAATCGATGTGTTTCCTGGGATCGTTGCCGAATTTGACGCGGTGGCCGAACGTCGGGAGCGGCTGACCGTAGACAACCTGCCGGAATTCCGCGGTCAAGATAATCGGCGGCAGATCGTAGGTGTCTCCGTCAACGGGCACGCATCCCCTGAGAACGCTAAAGGGAACATCGACCTCTTTCAGATAGCGATCGTCGATGCAGATCAGGGCGGCGAGCTGCGCGCCGGCGGAATGGCCCATCACGAAAATCCGTTTCGGATCGCCTCCGTGTTTGGCGATGTTTTTGTGGACCCATCCCAAGGACATGGCGA
>DATKCB010000187.1:0-9180 GCA_035513495.1 Planctomycetaceae bacterium
TGGCCGAGCTGGACGTTGCCGGTGTTAGCCTGGGCCAAACAACAGGGAGCCGTGACCGGTTACGCGCACTCGGCGAGCGGCTTGCAGATCATCCCCGAGCAGGCAACCGACTGGATCTTCAAAGCGCACGATACGAACGGAGACGGGGCGTTGTCTGCGGAAGAAGCCGGAAACGCCGTCCTGCCGGATTCGTTCGCGAAGCTCGATCGCGACGGAAACCAGTCGCTGTCGCGCGAGGAAATCCTGTCGGCGACGGATCGGGCGGCGGAACAGCTTCCGAATCTCGGAATGCCCGCGATGGCAGGAGCGGGGGCTCTGGAGCTGCCGATCACCGTCTCGGCGGGGGTGTGCGACTTCATCAGTTCGATGGATACCGCCCGCATTCAGGAATGGAACATGTGGTATCACGTGCTGAACTGCGGCTTCCCGCTCAAGGTTTCGGGCGAGACCGACTTTCCCTGCATGAGCAGCACGCGGGTGGGACAAGGTCGCGTTTATGTGCAGATGGGTCAGGTCGACGAACTCGATTTTCCTGCGTGGTGCGAACGGATCGCCGAGGGAAAAGCCTACGTCTCGGACGGCTTCGCGCACGCGCTCGAGTTTGAAGTCGAAGGAATTGCTCCCGGATTCGGGGAGGTGAAACTCGATCGACCGGGGAAGGTCATCGCACGAGCGAAGGTTGCGTTCGCGGCGGAAACTCCCGAGACGGTCGCACAGGGACTGGTCGTTCCCGAAGCCGGTCGCCGTAAACTGGGGGATACCGTCGAGTGGAATCAGACTCCCACCGACAAATATCTTGCAGGTGGAACCCGCCTCGTCGAACTGGTCGTCAACGGCAAACCGATCGCGTCGCAAGAAGTTCCCGCCGACGGAGCGATTCACGATCTGGAGTTCGAAGTTTCGATCGAGCAGAGCAGTTGGGTGGCGTTGCGGCAATTCCCTCAGTTACATACCAATCCCGTGAACGTGATCGTCCGGGACAAACCGATTCGCGCGTCGCGTAACAGCGCGCTGTGGTGTGCGGAAATCATTCCGTTGCTCTGGCACAACCGCGAACGTAACATCCGCCCCGAAGAACGCGAGGCAGCCCGCGCCGCGTACGACCGTGCCCGAAATAATTATCTGCAGATCGCCAAAGAGTGTCTCGATTGAACGCACCAGAACGCCGACGTTTGCGGCTTGCCGTGATACGATTGCGACGACAACGGATGAATGACTCATCAGTCGGCTGAGCACAAGTTACCTTAAACTTTTCACTTTTCACCTTACACCCTTCCTTCATCCATGAATTCAAACGGTCCGCAGCGTTTAACCGCAAATGCGATCATGCTGGCGACTCTGACGGCGATCCTGTGGGGAGGGAACCCGGTGGCGACCCGCTACTCGGTTGACGATATTCCCCCGGTCTTCGCTGCGGGGTTGCGGTTTCTGATCGGCGCGATCTTTATGATCGGCTGGTGCCGTATCGAGGGAAGCCCGATTCGGCTCCGCCGGGAGGATATGATTCCGTGTGCGATTACGGGATTTCTGCTGTTTGTTCAGATCGGATTGTTCAACGTCGGAGTGCATCGTTCGACGACGTCTCACAGCAGTCTGTTTATCAATACGTTCGTGTTCTGGGTGATCGCGTTCGAACATTTCATCACGCACGAGGATCGTTTGACCGTTCGCAAAAGCGTGGGATTGCTGCTCGCGGCGGGAGGGGTGCTGGCGCTGATGGTCTCGACCGAACGCGTCGAAACCGAGAGCGTCTCGCGGGACGCCCCGACTCTCGTCGGTGACGTGATCCTGTGCGTGAGCGCGCTCATTCTGGGGATCAAAGTGATCTACACCAAGCACGCGTTGAAAGTAGTCGCGCCCGGGACGCTGGTGTTCTGGCAGAGCGTACTGGGAACGGTTTGCTTCTTCGCGTGGAGCTTGGGATTTGAACGAACGGAGTCTGGCCCCGTCGGAATCCCCGCGATGCTGGGAATTCTGTATCAGGGCATTTTTGTGGCGGGCGTCTGCTTCGCGCTGCAGGCCCGGTTGATCAGACAATATTCGGCGACACAGATTTCGATCTTCGCGTTTCTGACTCCGCTGGCGGGCGTCGTCGGAGGCGTGCTGCTGCGCGGCGACGTGGTGTCACCGTGGCTGCTGGTCGCCGCCGCCGGAATCGCCGGCGGCATCGTGTGCGTCAACTGGCGGCAGCGGCCGGGCGATCACTTGTCGCCGGAGCCGGCCGAATCCGCCGCCGAAGGGACGGGGATCGACTGAACCTGCCGGATGCGGCGGTTCTGCTGATCTTGAACGAACGCAACGAGATGCAGTTCCTGCAAGTCGAGCGGTCGTTCCGGGAATTGATACTGGTATTTCTTTTCGTCTTTGGACAGGAATTCGTTCAGGTCTTTTTTCAGTTTGTCGAGGTTGATCGTCCCGCTCCAGGCGAGCTGTTCGTTCTGTGGTAAGGCTCCCAAGGGGGGCGTCAGAATTTTCCGGACGACCATCTCGTGAATCGGGACGCCATTGGGTCCCGTGAAATGAATTCGATCCTCGGCGAGCACCACGATCAGCCGCCAGCGGGAAGAGAGCGAATCGGTCGCGACATTGGTATTGAACGAGATCTGATTTTGTTCGGTTCGGTTTGCAGTAAGTTCGATTTGAAGGGAGGGTTTGAGCTTCAGCTCTTTGCGAAGTTCCGTCAACATTGAGTTCACATTCGCCGGAATAGCCGGGGGAGGCCCGCCCAGTGAATTCAACGCACGACCGTTCAGAAATGCGGCGGGGGTTCCGCTTCCCGAGTAGGAGAAAAACCTGGCTTCGGAATCGGCATTCATGAGCGGATCGGGGCCGGGTGAATGGAGGTGATATTGAAGCACCGTGAAATGCTCCGCGGGCAACTTGTTGCTCAGAATCGAACAACTGATGTGGGCGGCAATACAGGGGGGACAGGCAGTTCCCGTGAACAACTCGATCAGCAGGTTCGGAGCTTCGGAATCGAACGAAATGCCGGAGAGATCGACTTCGAACTCGTCGATGAACCGTTCGTAGGTTTGCAGCTTGAATTCGTTCAGACCGGACAAGTCGTCGCGATGAAGCCGCTTCCAAACGGTTTCCAATCGATCGGATACGGAGCCGAGGTTCTCCCGATAAGGGCCGATCATTTGCAGATACCCGGCTTCGAGTCCGGGGATCGCGACCAGTTTCGCATAGTACTCGGCTGCGAGTTCATCGTATTCGATTTCGGCGAGAACGTCCCCCAGCTTGGCCAGCAGAAACGGATCGAAGCGATTGGCCTCGATTTCCTCCGGTAACTGTTGCAGCGTTTCGGCGCGCAATTCGGGTTCGAGATTCCGAATCTGTTCGATCCGCAGCGCGAGATCGATCCGCTTCTGCACTCCCTCTTTCATCCGCTTCAGAATTTCCTCCCAGACCTTGTCGTCGGGGATTCCATTGATGGTTGCCAGCTTCTGGGAAACGAATTCGGGATAGCTGTAAAATTCTGCCATTCGCAGAATGACGTTCATCTTCAGATACTCCTGCATCCGCTCGCCCCATATCCCGGCCGACCGATCGATCGAATCGAAAAACGCATCGAGATCTTCATTCGACATCTGCCGGGGGGCGCATTGCGCAAACAATCCATAATAGGCATTGATCATATACGGAGAGCGGGGATTCTGTTCGATAAACGACTGGAGGTCGTCCCAGTCGGCATCGGCCTGAACGACTTTCTGGAAGTCAGCCTGACCTTCGAAGGGAGAGGGCTCCGGCGGAGCCTCAAGCATTTCACCTGGCCGAACCATCCGGCTCGGCACGCATAGTCCGGATGGCAGGATCGTGTTCCCCCAGATGATTCCTGCCTGAAGTTTTCCCTGAAACGAGTAGCCCGCATCCTTTCCGTGAATCAACATCGAGACGGTTTCGTCGGTCGCCGTTCCTTCGGCGAGTGTGAGTTGTCCCTGTTGCTCAGAAATGGCTCCCACATGAATCGCGTATTGGTCTCCGGTTTTCTTGAGATGTACCATCGCCGTGGGAACTTCCACCTGTTCCTGGCTGACGTAAAACAACCAGACTTCTTCGTCTCCCGGTGGATCGAGATTGAGTTTGTAGGGGATCCCTCCGTTTGACGTCTGTTGTTCCTCATCCTCGGCAGATTTCTCATCGGTATGTTCGGAGTGCGAATGCTCTGTCGGCGGAGCAGGCTCATCTTTGCATCCGAGCAAAATGACCGAGAGAAATCCCAAGAGCGCGAGTAGTTTCATTGCAACGGCTTTCGTGGGTGATCGCACGAGAAAACACACAGATCTGAAGTTCTGCTCCCCTCCTCGGTGGAGACACGCCAATGAGGACGGAAGGGAGAAACTCCTGATCTCTCAGGCATGATACTCCAACTACGTCCTGGAGACGACCGAAGTGGGAGAAATCAGGTTGCGTCTGAGGAATGGAACGAACTCATTGCGAGTCGGCGGGGAAGCGAGAACGATCGATCGGCTTCGACCGGTTCAAGGAGCGACGGCACCGACATAGTCCAGCGTTCGACTCGGTTCGTTGCCCGCTCGCGTCGGGAAATTGGCATCGAGCGGTTTCAGAAAATCCCGGTCTTCGGGGTTCTCGGAGGCAAATTTCAGATTCAATTCACCCTGTTTACCGCCATTCGCGAAGAGATTCCATTCGTTTGCGGAAGGATTTTCTCCCGAGCGAGGTCTGTCACTCCAGTTATGCCCGAGAGGCTTGATCAACGCGACGAGCTGATTGAGATTCCCTCCCGCTTCGACCACCAGTTCACCCCGTCGCGTTTTCAGAAACAGATTGCGATAGAGCGTCAGATCGTTCCCCGAGACCGGCGGCATCTTCTGAAAGTGAATGGGCGTTTCGACTCGGTAAAACGAATTGTTGAGAAACGTCAGGTCCGTCAGATTCTTGACGCTCGAGTCAAATTCGATTCCTGATGTGATGTCGGAAAACAGGCACTCGCGGACATCCACCCGGTCCGCCGAACCGGAGATTTGGATGCCCGCTTTCATCTTCCCGCGAAACTGTGAACTCAGGATTTGCAGGTTCTTCGTGTCGAATGTTTCGGTGGATTCCACAGCGATTCCGATCGCGTTCGAATTGTTCGACTCGAGAGTGAGTTGATCGAGGTGGATTTCGCTCCTGTCTCCTTGAAATCCGACGACGCCGCTTGCCTGAATTCCCACGCGATCGAATCCGATAATTTCCAGGTTGTTGAGTTGCAGGCCGTCCGAATATTCTTCGATGAGAATCGCCGTGGGGGCGTTGGAGTCGATTTTCAACCCGTCGATCACCATCGACCGTACGTGCTTGAGGCTGATCGCCGGTTCGTTTCCCGGCGGAGCGAGGGTGACGGCTCCTCGTTGCAGCGCAACGATGTGGATGCCTCTCTCGTACTTGAGTTTGGAGTCGGAGAACTTGAATCCCGAGTTATCGAGGTCGATCCGTTCCTGATAGATTCCCGGATGAATCGCAATCGTGAGAACGTCTCCCGGCGAATTCGGATTCCAGGATCGCTCGGCCTTCTCCAACGCGGCCGAGATGGTTTTGTATTCGGAGTTCGGACCGACGGTGAGCTGATTGTGCGGGCCGGCGGATGGCAGATTGCTCACTCCCTGGGCGTCACCGCTTCCCCAGAAATACACGAAACTGCTGACGGCCACGATTGCAACCATTAAAGCACCCATCACGAGGAGTTTGCCGCGTCGCGAGTCAAGCAGACCCGATTCCTCGGCCGGTGCGTTGGTGTTGCGAATGCGGCTGCTCTGAGACCGCCGTAGTCGCAGGGAATCTCTGACGGAAATCTCGTGAGACGAATTGGTAACGTAGGCGTCAAACGATGCGGATAAATCGGGAATTCGCTCGTCTCGCGATCCGCGACCGTCTTTTTTCGTGTCGAGATCGCTTGCCGAATTGGCGACGGTATTCGAGCCTTCTTCGGCAGAGGTTGAGCTTCGGCGCTCCGCTCCCGAATTGTGGGACGCAAATGGATTGTCGGGAGAGAGCGGCGGTAGAACTCGTCCGGAATCGCGCGACACCGAGGAATCGTCCGCGCCGTCATCTGATGCGGGCCGTTCGACCGTACGCGTGGAAGAGCGGGCTTCCGCAGCGACCTCTCTCCGATCGTTGTCGAAGCCCGGAAATCCGTGAGCGAAAGGGTTGTCGGGAGAGAGGGGCCTGCTCGTTTCCGGCGGGCGATCGGGTTGGGTTTTTCGCCGCTCCGATGGCGGGACGTCGATCGAAGCCTTCGATTTATTCGCTACTGGAATTGCGGTATCGATTTTTTTCGCAACGGCCACCCGTTTGGGTTTTGCATGAAGTATTTCGGAATCGGCGGAGGCACCGGGATGTTTGAGTTTCCATTCGGGTGAAGCATTGTCGCGCAACCAGGTCGCCATCACCTCTGCGACATCTCTGGCTGTCTGATAGCGGTCCTCCGGTTTCTTCTCCATCATTTTTTCAAGGATGTCGAGCAGCGACTTGGGGATGTCCGGACGGTCGACCAGCACCGAGGGGGGGGCTTTGGTTTGATGGCTGAGAAGCCGTTGGGCCAGCGTGCCGTCGGTGAACGGAGGGTGGCCGGTCAGCATGAAATAGAGGGTACATCCCAAGCCGTAAATATCGGCCCTCGAATCGACCGTATGACTGTCGAGTGCTTGCTCCGGGGCAAGATAGTCGGCCGTCCCGAGCACTTTTTCGTCGTGAGCGACGGTCAGTGATTGTTCCCCGTCATCACCAAAAAAGCGGGCCAGACCGAGATCGAGCAGCTTGACAACTCCCGTCGTATCGACGAGCAGGTTACCCGGCTTGACGTCGCGATGAACCATGTTGGCTTTATGAGCGTGCGCGAGCCCGAGCGCGCTCTGCCGGATGCAATCGGCTGCATCGACATAGTTGTAGACTCCGGTTTCGCGAACGATTTCCTGGAGATTTTTCCCGTCGACGTACTCCATGACGAGAAAGTGAATATCTGTGCCCCGCTCGCTTTCTTTGTCGACATCGTACGCGCGGACGATGTTCGGATGATCGAGCGATGCCACCGCTTGAGCTTCCCGGTGAAAGCGGCCCAGATACGAAGAATCGTTGATTCGCTTAGATGGCAAGACTTTGACGGCACATTTCCGTCTCATCAGAGTATGCTCGGCGAGATAGACGGAGCTCATTCCGCCTTTTCCGAGCAATGACAGCAATTGATATTTGCCGAGAAAGAATCCCTTGTGTTTTCCCTGAAGAAGTTTCCGGCACTGCCATTCCGTCAACAGGCCTTTTGCGACAAGTCGGTCCGCAACGTCCTCGGGCCGATCGAGAGGGAGTTTTTCCTCTCGGGCAGCAGCAAGTTCATTCGCAAGTTTGCTTTCGTCAATCAGCCCGCTCTGCGCGGCGATTTTCAGAAAAGCATCGAGACTCAGTTTGCTTGTCATAAAACCAGTTCTGAAAACCCTTTCGGGAACTGTAGCTGGAAAAATCTGTCGAAGTGCCGAAAATTCGATGCGGAACTTACAAATTCCTGAAAAGTTCGATCGATCGCCGCTAAAATCGCAACGAGATTCGTCGGGGCTCTCGAACACGAAGCCAGATTTGGCCCGCAAGCTGAATGTTCAAGTGAGCAGTACCGCGCGAGTCCGATCACAAACTCGCCTAGGCAGAATCTTCCCCAAAAACTAACCTCTTCCAGCAGCAAAACACATGGGGAAAAACACTAACTTTTCCAAGCTTTCTGAGTTTTCGAGTTATGGACCTCGATTTTGGGATGAACCTTTGTTATTCAGCGGTTAATAAGGATGTTGACTCGGTTATGAAAATCACCGTCACACGACAGCACAAACCCTCGAAAAATCTGTACTCTTGTTTCAAATCACTCAGGTTCCTGGCGGTGATTCTGTGCATTTCGGCAATCGCCGGCTGTCAAACCTCCTCGCTGTTACACAAAGTTCCTCCCCAATGGGAGCCGACCATCCAGACGCTCGAGGATTGATTTTACGAGTTTTAAGGATTCTGCCGGAACGAGAACGCCTCCAGAGACCGACCGCGGCTCCAGCTTCGTCGGATTGTATTGCTTCAGGGGATTTCCGCCTGGGTCAATGTGATAGACCGAAAACTTCGAGCGGAGAAAAGAATCGCCGCTCAAGCGTGTTCAAACATACCGCACTGTACCGGCGGAGTGCTCTTATCGAGATTTGGATGATCTGCTAGGCTTCGCGCCCTCGAAGGGGTCTCAGTGAAGGTCTCAAATTCGGTGGAGAAAACCCCGCGGAAACGCCGGACTGTCAGGGAGAACGCGATGTCCAGCTTAAGATTTCTGGTTGTTGTCCTGGTTGCCTTTCCCGTCTGGGCCGAGGATCCCGGCACTTCGTCGGAAGAAGCGGCCGCGACCTACACTCTCAAATATCAGTTTCCTGAAGGAGCGAGCCTGCATTATCTGCTCCACGAGAAGTCGAGGCTCCTGCAACAATTTGAGGGGGGGGAACAAAAATCGGAAAACGATTCCTCGCTCGAAAAACATTACCGCGTCGTTGAAACTCGCAAAGATGGTTCCGCAGAACTCGAAGTCGTAACCGACCACGTCAAGCTGAAATACTCCTTCGCAGACGCCGAGCCTGTCGAGTACGATTCGAGTTCGGATGCCGAGCCACCCGAACCGCTGAAATCGCTCCGAAATAAACTGGGAAAACCGATCGCGCGGGCAGAGTTTTCCGCCTCGGGACGATTGCTGGCCTTGACGGAATTCTCCGACGGTTCCGTCGCCGTCGATCCGAAGGATCTCGGACGTAAGAATTTTCTCATCGAACTTCCGCAGGACGCGATCGCGATCGGCGGAACCTGGAAACAATCGTATCCGATCGAACTTCTCGTGGCTCCCCGGCTGACTCGGGAGTTTACGATCAGCCATTTATATAAACTCCAGAAGGTAGAACGGGGAGTGGCTGAGATCACCTTCAGTTCGATCATCTCACCCCGGCTGGTTTCTCCCGAATTGAGAGCGAAACTGATCCAGGATCTTCCCTCGGGAACAATTCTGTTCGATGTTCGCGCAGGCCGTATTGCCTCGCAGGTCAGGAGAGTCGATCGAACCGAACTCGGAGTGGGAGGACCGAAAACCGCGATGACGGTCAGCAGTCTTAAGGTGGAGAAACTGATCGACAGCGATCAATCTGTCTCCCAAAACCAACCCTGAACTCGACGTAC
>DATKCB010000188.1:0-4074 GCA_035513495.1 Planctomycetaceae bacterium
CATGGGCTCGAATTCGTCCCCGTGAACACCCCCGGTGATAAGGAGATGCGGGCCGTCGGTTTGTCCGGAGAATTCTCTGATGTTTAACGAGTGAGCCATTCCGTCAAGCGACTTTTTTCTTTTGTGGAAAGATGAGACTTCCGAGACACCCGGTGACGATATTCACCGTGATCGCCGCGGGCGCGATCCATTGAAAGCTGACGGGATCGTATTGATTTCCCGATGCGTCAACGATGTAGTCCCCGTTGGCATCTACCAGGAAACCGAAAATCGGTCCGGAGAACGCGATCAGAACGGCGGTTGCTGTTCCACAGATGGCTCCGATCCAGGTTCCGATCGGGCTGGCAAACGGAACGAACAGCGCGAAGAAAAACAGACCGAAGATCGGAGTCGTCAACAGGTTGGAAGTTTTGTTGGTGACGGCGGTGATATTCCCGGGGATGAGTCCCATCGTGCTGCTCAGGAGTACGACGAACGCACCGATTCCAAACGCGAGGCAGCGTGCCCTGAAAATGTGCTGCCGCTCGGTTTGAGGGGCGCGTCCGAAGCGATCGAATCCGTCCGTCATGACGACCGCCGTGATCGAGTTGACGCCCGCGTCGATGCTCGACCTCGCGGCCGCGAACATCGCCGCAATCACGAGTCCCGAGACTCCGGGAGGAAGGTGAAACGCGATGTAGTGCGGGAAGACCTTGTCCGCCTTGATGCCCGGGGGCAGAAATTCCGGATGAGCGTTGAAGTAGCCCAACAAGGCGAATCCGACCATCCCCAGCGTGATCGTCACGATGACGGAAACCGTCAATTGCGTCGCGAAAGCGAGCCGGGCAGACTTGGTGTCTCTGGTGGCCATGAATCGCTGCACGGATGTCTGATCGCCTCCGGCCGTGCAAGTGTACCAGACGATATAACTGAGAATCGTGCCGACGAACGTGACGCGCGTCGAGGGATCGAGGCTGAAGAACGGTTGCGTGTCCCAGTTGGGATTCCATTCGGTCGGGAACCACGCGAAGCCCCCGAGATCGTAACTCACCATCCCCAGGACGAGGACGGCTCCGCCGTAGAGTAAGATTGTCTGCATCAGGTCGGTGATCACGACGGCCCGCAATCCCCCCATCGAGGTATAGATCACCGCCACAAATCCCGTAATCAGAGAAATCAGGGGAATCCATTTTTCGTCGACGCCCATCATCGTGGACAGCGCCGTAGACGTGAGATAAATCAGCAGCGACATCCAGACCAGCCGCAGCAGAACGAACAACGACGCGCCCAGCATCCGCACGCTCAAACCCAGTTTGACCTCGAGCAGTTCGTACGCGCTCGTGACCCGCTGTTTCATGTAGATCGGCAGCAGACCGAATCCGACAATCACAAACACCACCGGCAGCGCGAGGATGTTGCTCATCGTGACCGGACCTTTTCCGAACGATTCCCCCGGCATCGAGAGATACGAAATCGTGCTGAGCAGCGTCGCGAACAGCGAGACGCCGATCAGGATCGGGTTCATCTTGCCCGACCCGACGAAATATTCGTTCGTCGATTCCTGCCGCCGACTGTAGTACCAGCCCAAGGCAATTGTGGATGCCGCATAAACCGCGACGATCAGCCAGTCGAGCACCGTCAGCCCCGCGGTTTCGATGGTCGATGCTCCCGCAGTCTCAGTCGATTCCGCTCCCAGGCACGTCGATGCGAACAAGGTCAGCAGGGCCAAAACGGGCAGAACAAATCTTTGCATGTCGAATTTCTCTGATCGCAAAGTTGATTGTCGAACGCGAACCGAGTGAACTGTTCCTGACAAATACGACAGGAGACCATTCGCACTGCTCTTTATACTAACTCCTAACGCGGCCTGTTGGCCGCAACCAAAGATATTACTTGAAAACGGCGTTCTCGCCTGAACGATGGTGTTGTCAAGACAACATCTTCGGGAGAACGCCGCTGTGGAATCGTTTATCAAACAGTTTAACGACAAAATGTCGGGAGTCATCTCCTGTTTCGATCGAATTCTCTTCAAAGGATATCTCCCGATCGGCTGGTCGAAGGCGATGGAAGCCCTCATGGCCCGCAACGGACTGTTAATTAAAGACTTTAAATCGTTTGTCATGAATCAATCGGATCGACTGAAATCTCATGCGGAAGCGGTGGCCCAGAAGCTGGGGCGGCCGTTCGAGTACGTCAAGCCGCGCATCCGCAAGGACGATTGCGCACGGGAAATCGCCGAACGCGATGGCATCGAACGCGGTCTCGTCTGCGTGCTCAGCGCGCTGGAACCGTGCCAGAGTTTCAAACTCATGCCGGGAGAAAAACGTCCGCAACTGGTCAACGCGCCCCGCAAGTGCCTGTGTTACTACTTCTACTTCATCGACCGGGATTTCGGCTTGATGCACGTGCGCATTCAGTCCTGGTTCCCGTTGGTGATTCAGATCTGTCTGAACGGGCACGAATGGCTGGCCCGAAAGCTCGATCGGCACGGGATCGACTACCGTCGGCAGGACAACGCGTTCCTGTGGATCGCCGACTGCCCGCGCGCTCAGAAGTTTGCCGATCGATTCGAACAGATCAACTGGCCGCGCGTGCTGTCGGCCTTCGCCCGACGAGTCAACCCGCTGCTGAAGGATGTTTTGGCGGGAATGGAGTATTACTGGGTCATGGATCAGGCCGAATACGCCACGGATGTGATGTTTCGTGACGCCGAAGCTCTGAAAGTGCCGTATCAAAACATGCTGAAGCACGCCACGTTGTGTTTCAGCGCCGAGGATGTGTTGACCTTTCTCGGTCGCAAAATGCACGGACAGTTTCAGGGGGAGGTGCTCACGGACATGAAAAAGAAGCGTTTTCCCGGCGCCCGTGTGAAACACCGGATGAAAGAGAACTGGATCAAGATGTACGACAAGTTCGGGTGCGTACTGCGAATCGAAACAGTGATCAACAATCCGCGTGAGTTCAAGGTGCGTCGCCGGGGGATGCGGCAGGGAGAGGTTGTGCTGGGCTGGTTCCCGATGGCCAAAGGTGTCGTCCACATGCCGCGCTATCGGGAAGTCTGCCTGGCCGCGAACCGACGCTACCTGGAGGCGCTCTCGAAAGTCTCCTGCTCGGATGATTCGCCGGCCAGGATGCGACGAGTCGGTCAGCGAGTCCGCGCCGGCAACCGCAGTTACCGAGCGTTGAATCCTGTGAACCAGGAGGATGTGAAACTGCTGAGTGCGGTCATGCGGGGTGAGCATGCCATTCAGGGATTTCGCAATTCCGACATTCGAGTTCAGCTGTATTCCGAAGAGTCAGACCGAACCGAACAGCGTCGTCAAAGCCAGCGTGTGGGAAGGTTACTGAAACTCCTGCACGCGCACCAACTGATCGCCAAGATCCCCCATTCTCGCCGCTGGCGAGTCAGCAAGGAAGGGTTGGTGACCCTGTCGATGATCCTTGTCCGCTATGAACACAAATACGCAGACTCTCACAATCAAGCAGCTTAACGACCGCAGACATGCGCGCGTGTTGCGCGCATGTTATAATATAAGACTCTAAATTCTAAATCCTCACCACACATGGGATTCCATTGACCAAGAGTATTTTGAGAGATCATCGCATCATGAAACGCTTGACGTCTCCATCACCAAGCTCGACACCCGGAGAATCATCCTTCCCGCGAAAGCCGGGGCCGCGCCGTCCGGACTTCTTCCAGCCGAATCACCACCACCCGCTGCATCCGGTCGTCGTTCCCGTCGCCGATGAAATAGGCGTAGCCAAGACTGCCGGGGGTGTCGTTGGTCGCGGTCATCAATGCAATCTCCCCTTTGTGCAGCATCAGCGTAAACTGCTGGCTGTAAATCGGATCGACGTTTTTCCGCTCGTTGTACGACCACCCCTGCTCGGTCGGAACCGTCCGCAGAGCCTGCGCTCCGTGATGAATCTCAGGAACAAATCGCAGATTGACCCAGCCGTCCTGAACCTTGGCGACTTCGATCCGGAATCGGCACGAGGCCGATTCGTACGTCACCGTTTCCTGCCGCGAACCGCGTGGAATTTTGATCTCGATCCGTTCGTAGTCTACACCCGTACTCAGCGAACTCGGTTCTC
>DATKCB010000189.1:0-4678 GCA_035513495.1 Planctomycetaceae bacterium
ATGCCTCCCGGCGTGCGGATCGTCATCAATCTGCATCCCGCGGAATTCTGGCGGGAAGGTTCGCTCGCCGAGGAGTTTCGTTTCTGTCTGGGAGCGGCTTTCAACGACTGGTTTGCCGGCAACATCAAAGAAATGACCGGCTTCGAGCCGGCGCAGATCGATCGCCTGATGCTCGGAATCATCCCCGGCTTGCGGGGCGAGATGCCGCAGGTCGCGGGGTTCATCGAACTGACCGAGCCGCAGTCGAAGTTCGAGATGATCAAGCTCTTTCAGGGAGAGCGGATCAACGATTACGAACCGGCCATCTACATGAGCGGTAAGAAATGTTTCATTCACATCGACGACAAAACGTTCGTGTTCGGCCCGCAGGCGGACGCCCAGAATATGGCCGATGCGATCGGAACGGACGCGGTGACGTCCGGCGACATCACGGCGCTGTTGGCGCGATCCGACCGGGATCGGCATCTGACGATTCTGTTCGACCCCAAACTTCTGCGGCTCGAACAGGAAACCTACTTCCCCGAGCCGCTGCTGGCGGCATTGAACCACGTGCTGGACTGGGTCGGCGACGACGTGCGGTCGCTGTCGTGGGCGCTGCATTTCGATCGCCAGTTTCATTCGGAGTTGAAGCTCCGCAACGATCCGGTGACCACCAAACTGTCGCTGCAGACCAAACTCAAAAAACGGCTCGACGAAGTTCCCTATCGAATGCTCGCGGCGGTCGAAATGATGAATCCCTCGCAGGTCGGAAAACGCAAGCTGATCGGTCGATTCCCGGCGATGTTGAAGGCGTTCGCACTCAGCACGCTGGGCGGAGCGGGCAAGATCGAAGATCAGCTCGTTCAGTTCACGACGGTCCTGCACGAACGGGCGGCCCCCAATCTGGCGCTGGGAACAGTCCTCGCGTGGGACGAATCGACGCGAACCGACTTCAACCGCAGCCCGACTCCGGCCACCACCGTCGCCTCGGCAGAACCGGCGAAACCGCTCACTCTGGAAGAAAAGCTGAAACAGAAGATTGAAATCGATTTCCGGAAAACGGCGTTACAGGATGCCTTCGCGTACATCGCGGAAGAATCCAAAATTCCCATTGTGCTGGACGGAGACGCTCTCAAAGCGGTCGGCTTTACGCAGAATATGAATCAGGACATGAATCTGGGTGCGGTCACTGTGCAGGAAGCGCTCCTTGGGATTATGAAAGGGAAAGGGCATAAAATCATCAGTGATGCTCCCGATACCATGGTCATGATCTACAACGAAGAAACCCGGGGCTTCACGGTTTCGGCCCTGCCCTACGCCACCGATCAGGGTTTCAAACCGTACGAATTCAAATAGGAAACAGCCATGCCGCTCCGACCATTTTTGCTCTGCGCCACAATTCTGCTTGTGGTGACAGCAACTGCGTTCGCCCAGGAAAAAAAGCAAGCCGACGAAGGGCAGACGCTGGAAGAGAAATTGGATCAAAAGCTGGCTGTGAATTTCAACAGAACCCCACTCAAAGAGGCGATTGCGGAGCTTTCGAAGCAGTCAAAAATTACCATCGTCATTGACGGCGAAGGATTGAAGTTCCCAGGATTGACGCAAAACATGCCGCTGTCGCTGTCCCTGAACGACGTGACCGTCCGCGAGGCCTTGCAGTCAATTCTGGAAGGTAAGGGAAACCGTGTCCTCGGGGGAAATCCTCAGACACTGGTCTTCACTTATGATGAGAAGACTCAGGAGTTGCGGCTTTCATCACGCGCTCAGACCGAGCAGAAGAAAATGAAAATCTATGAATTGAAGCCGAACGTACTCTCTCTGGAAAAAAAACTTCAGCAGAAAATCGACATCAATTTTCGAAAAACTGCGTTACAGGATGCCTTCGCCTACATCTCCGGAGAATCAAAAATTCCTATCGTCCTCGATGGTGATGCTCTCAAATCGGCCGGTTTTACCCTCAATCTGAATCAGGACATGATATTGGGAGTGGTGACTGCCCAGGAAGCATTGCAGGGGTTGCTGCAGGGAAAGGGCCACAGAATCATCCAAGATAACCCCGACACTCTGATATTGATCTACAACGAGAACACCGATGGTTTCACCGTTTCGACAGTTCCCTACGCGACCGAACGGGGATTCAAACCGTATGAGTTCAAACCAGATTAATCTCATCGAATTCGAGATTCGCGGGTAACAAATTCACAAGCCGCACGTCTCAAGAACTGTTGTCGATGCATCTCCTCAACCACAAAAATCCTGCCCAGGATTTGGATTAGAAAACCGCCATGTCGACGATTCCCGTCAGGACGCTGCGTCCTGAAATTAAATCGGTTCTGCACAGTCTGCGAACCAAAATCCAGATCTATCTCCTGTTTCACGGTCTGGCTCTGGTGTTGGTCGCGTTGTGCGCGAGTTTCCTGGGGACGCTGGCATTCGACTGGATCCAGTTCCAGATCCGAAAGCTCGAACTGCCCGTCGCCTTTCGGGTAGTTCTGGCAATCGCGGTGCTGGGAGGAATCTGCTGGACCCTAGCCCACTGGCTGATTCTGCGGCTGCTGTCGAGCAAAAAGCCGCACGGATTGGCGTTGATCCTCGAGAAGCGATTTCCGGATCTGAACGATCGACTCATCACGGCGGTCGAATTTTCCGACGGTCGCGAACACTTCTCGCATACGCCGCTCTCCGAAGCGATGGTCGATCATACCGTCAGCTCGGTGGCCGCTTCGACGAAGAACATCGAACTGGGCGATGTGTTCGACTGGAAGCCGCTGATCGTGGCCTGGGTGGCCGCTGTCGTGACGCTGGGAGGAACCGCGGCAACCATCGCTGCCGCACCGCAATCCTTCGAACGCTGGACGAAAGCGTTCGTCTACTTTGACGAAATCTACTGGCTCCGCGAAACAAAACTGGAGATCGTCGTGCTGGCCGATCCGGGAGATCGCTCTCGACCGTTTGTCGAAGGAGTCTATCTGCATCCGCGCGGAGCCGAGCTGAAACTGCTGGTGACGGTCCCCGACGAAGAACGGCCGATGGGAGGCAAATGGCTGGCGCCCGAGCTGGTGGAAATCGATTACGAATTCGAACAAGGACGCGGTGGAGATTCCAAAATCCTCGCGCGGCGCGGAGATCGGGAGTTTCAGTTCAAGATGCCCTCCGTGCTGGAAGGCTTTCGTTTCTGGATTACCGGGAACGATTACATCAATCGGACACCCTATCGAATCATCCTCGTCGATCCTCCGGAAGCCGAATCGATTTCGCTCAACTGCGATTATCCCGATTATACCCGTTTGGATCTGGACGAACTGGATCGACTGACTCTCAAAGACGAGCAGATCGACGTACCTGTCGAAACCTGGTTCGAACTGGAACTCCGCACCAACAAGCCTCTCAAAAACGCAACTCTGCAAGCCGGACCGTACGAATTCGCGCTCGGACAGTTCTCCGAAGGGAGCGAGGATCAGGCCCGTCTCAGAATCTACAGCGAAGGGGACGGGGCGGATTCGACGGAAACGCTGCCCGAGGATTTCGTCAAGTCGGCTCTTTCCTCAGACCGTCGAACGGTCACCCTGCCGTTCATTCTGAGTACGCACACGCAAGCAGCAATCGACGAGCGCGGTGCCAGCCGGCTTTCCGAACAGTGGAGTCACCCGTGGATTCTTCCACCGGATTCGCAGGTCAAAATCTATCTGGAAGATACCGATGGAATCATCTCCGCGGAACCGATCAAATTCGCGATCCGCGGACAGATCGACCAGCCCCCTCAAGTCGTCGAGTCAGACACCTACGGAATCGGAACGGCGGTTACGCGCAAGGCTTCGATTCCGATCAAAGGATTCATTACAGACGATTATGGGATCGATGTGGCGGTGTTTCACTTCAAGGTCGATGACGCCGAAGAATTCAGAACTCGACCCTTCAAAAACCGCCCCACGGACTCTCCGCGCGAGTTCCGTCTGCAAGGCAATGAACGGGAGGCTTACGAACGATTCGACGTCTTGTCGACGGATCTCGTTGAGGGTCAGAAGCTGACGATCGCCCTCTACGCCCGCGACGGAGACACCCTGAACGGACCGCACGAGACCCACGGCCGGGAATTCACGTTCAGAATCGTGACGGCGGACGAAATTTTAGCGCTGCTGTATGAACGGGAGATCAACCTCCGCCGTCAGTTCGAACAGATCATTTCAGAAGTCGAACGAACACGTAAGGATCTGCTCGATCATCGCGAACTCTACGACGAAATGGAACGTCTGAAAGCTTCGACTTCCCGCACGACGGAACGGGAGAGTCGCATCGGAGAGATCGAGGTTGCCCTCGTCAACTGCGCCGAACGATCCCTGTTTCAAATCGGAAAGAACCGGGCCGAAACCGCATCCGTGCGGGACGCCTTCGATAATATGCTCGAAGAGCTGGTGAACAACGGAGTCAATACGCGTCAAATGACCGAGAGCCTGAATCAGTCGATCATCTCCCCGTTAAAAATGATCGTCGAAGGTCCGGCTCCGGACACGAAACTGTGGGAAACCTGGAACGAACACAATCTGTCCCGGATCAACATGATCATGAATGGGGGTCCCGAACCGAAGACTCCGCCGGAAATCGTCCAGAATTTTGAAGGAAACTTCCCCGACACCGATACGATCGTCGGCCTGTTCCGGCAGGCGATGGAGGAACGAGGCGACCCTCGAAGACAGCTCGA
>DATKCB010000190.1:0-3833 GCA_035513495.1 Planctomycetaceae bacterium
TGTTCGGCGTCGAGCTTCGGGATCTGTTTCAATTGCTGAAACAGCAACTGTTGCCGCGCGGCCTGCCGTCCGCCGAGGGTTTTGCGGATGTCGTCTGCCGAGGTCAGATCGGCGGCGTGCATCGAGTGTGAGGCGAAGAAACAACCGAGCAGAGATGTGAGGAGAAGTTTCGAGCGCATCGTTCAGTCTCCCGAGGCAGGAATTTGCGAGTCGATCAGCTTCTGTTTTTCTTCATCCAGGTCGAAGGGCAGGTACGTGCTGATATATTTCATTCTGGAGCGTAAGCGCCGGAGTTCGGCGGTCGGTCGAACCGGTTTGTCGTCGGCTTCGAGTTTTTCCTGATTTTTAGAGAGCTTCTTCGCGAGCTGCTCGAGTTTTTGGTCCTGTTGGACCAGTTTGCCGGTCGCCTGCTGATACTCGTTGATCAGGGCTTGCCGCTGCGCGAGCAGCAGGTTGCCTTGCGCGGTCACTTGCTGCAATCCAACGAGAGTCTGTTGATGTTCCCCCTGATACTGTGCCAGTTTTGCATTCAAACGCCCGTTTTCGAGAGCAAGTGCAGTGGAATTGACGTTTTTCGGAGCGTTTTCTGCGGTCAGCGCCAGTGCGGTCTGTTCGCGCTGCACGAGCGTGATCGAGCGTTCGAGAGAGAGTCGTTTCGCATTGAGAAACCCGTAATCCCGTTCGAGCGAACCGATTTTTCTGCCGAATTCGACGAGTTCCTTGTCGAGTTTCTTTTTCCACTCTTCGGCGGTCAGTTTGAGATCTTCCTTGGCTTTTTCGGTTTCTTCGGCTTTCTGCTCGAGTTCTTTGGCGAGCTCTTCCTCGGTTTTCGCTTGTTCTGCTTCAGTCTCTTTGGCGGTCTCCGTGAAGTCCCCTTCAAGCTCTTTGCGGAGTTGACGGACTTCCTGAATTCCTGCCTGCAGTTCCTGTTGCAGCACGGGATCGGTCAGATCCGACTCGACTTTGTGCCAGACGGCTTGCAGATTTTCCCAGTCGCGACCCGACGTTAACTGATAGCCCATTCCGGCGAGCAGTTTTCCCATCCAGCGCGCGTTTTGTCGGGGGTGTTCCGGGGAGATCCAGTTCCGATCGGGATCGGCGGTGATCGCGGCCAGTTCGGTCAGTTGCGAAAATCCTTGTTCGTAGTCGCGGCGGTTGAGGCGATTCCAGATTGCGGCCTGCCAGGCGGGAAGATAAGCCGGTCCCGGTTTGCCGCGCAGGTCGTCGAGGATCTGCATGGCTTCGTCGTACTGATTGCGTTTGAGCAAGGCTAACGCGTAGGCGTAATCGGCGGTGAGGTCACCTTTTGATATGCGTTTCAGTTCCCGGTATTCATCCTTGAGCGCCTGATCCGAAGTGCCACGACGATCGAATCCCGCGGTCAGGAATTGTTCCAACTGAGCAGCGGCCGGTTCGGACTCGCCTGTTGCAACGCGGGGAAAATCGATCAGCGCAAGCAGCGACAAACCGATCAAAACTCTGGGTATGATCTCGGACATCGACACGGACTTTCAAAGACCACTCAAGTTGAAAACGAACGCTGCGCGGAAAGCAACGGTTTCGAAATTTGAAAGTGCTTGTGTGTTGATAATAAAGAATTCGGAACACATCGATGAAGGGAAACCGCCCGCCGACAATCGAAAGAGAAGTGAGAAATGAAAATCTGAATCGATAAAAATTCGCTTCGATTGGCTCAATTCATGCTAGCCGGTTCGGATTCTCGCGTCAATCATTTTTTGAACATCTGTCTTCCCGAATCGACATGGTCAGGAAATCCGTACCACGCGGTGAAAATGGAGTTCGACTTCCCGGTCGATGACGCGGCGGAGACCCTCGACGAGGCAGTGCGGTTCGTGTTCGGTTTCGCCCTGTTGTTTGATTTCGTCCAGCGTCGTACCCGGGGGAACGGCGAAGGTGCTCTGGTGGATAATCTGGTTCCCCGCATCGAGTTCGGGAACGATGAAATGCACCGTCGCTCCGTAGGTCAGCATGCGATGACTGTAGGCGTCTTCGTACGGTCGAAATCCCGGGAACGACGGTAACAGCCCGTGGTGCAGATTGATGATCCGCCCTCCCGCGAATTCCCAGCAGGTTCTCGCCGGGAGGATGCGCATATATCGCGCCAGAACCACATAGTCGACGGAGAACTCGTCGAGCAGTTCGACCAGTTTCTGATTGTCCGGTTCTCCCTTCGAATTGCCGATCGATCGCCAGGGGACTCCGAATTCGTCACCGAGTTTGGAGCAGTTGTGGCGATTGCCGGTGAGCAAGACCGGCTCGGCTTGGAGATTTCCTGCGCGGATCGATTCCAGCACGGCGCGCGCCGGTTCGGGGCGGTAAGTCGTGCAGAGCGCCAGACGAGGCGGAGCCGCCGACTCGTCGCGCGACCAGACACGGATCGTCAGCCCTTTCTCGGTGCCGATCTGTTGCAGCGATTGGCGGACCGACTCGAGGTTTTCCGGAACAATGTCCAAATCAATGCGAAGCAGCATCGCAAACAGATGTTCGGAATCCCGGTCATACATCTGGATTTCGCAGATGTTGGCACCGAGTCCGGCGACGTGATGGATGATCGGATCCACCAGTCCTCGGTTGTCGGGGCCGACCGCAGTAATGATAACTTGCACTCCGATGACCTCGTCTTAGTGGTGTTCCGCTTCCTTGCGATGCAGTTCGGCGTGATCTTCTTCCGAGTCGGGACGCGTGTCTCGCCCTCGTCCGGCGGTGATTTCGATACGATCGAGAAACTTGACGTTCGCACATTCGTCGAGTTCGGCGGTGTGGCAGGCGGCGGGATCGGGGATCAGAAATCGCGTCGGGCCTCCTTTTTCGGCCGGGAGCGGCTGTCCTTCGAGAGCGTACACGATCACACCCGTGTCGATGACTGTGGGATCGGCGGGGATGCTGGCGGCGAAGTCGTCGAGCGTCGCGTGAAACGTGAGCCAGAACGACTCGGGCTGAGGTCCTGCGAGATTCAGCAATCCGCGCAACGTCACGCCGCTTCCCGGTCGTTTCGGATTGAGTCGACCGACGTCGGGAATCTGCAATTCGTCCGGTAACGATTTCAGATCCTCGAAGGTGTATTCCAACGGTTTCGAGACCAGTCCGTCGACGCGAAGAATGATTTCTGACATCTGAGTTGACTTCCTGTGCTGCGTACAAGATTGTGATCTGAGCGAGCGATTCCCGCTGTGCAGTCTGGCAGCCTTTGCGGTAACATTCAATCCGACACGCCGGGTCATTCCGATCCAGAGACCGGCTCGAATCGATTTGACAGGACTTCAGAGGGTGTGCCGACGGATTTCCTGCAGAACTCAAACCGGTAAATTACTGAATTGCGATGGCACGTGAAGAGTCTGACCGGGAAGATTTGATGCGGGAAGCCGTCGCGCTCGTGCGTCGCTCCGAGTTTACGTTTCCCGATCAAAGCGACCCCGTTTTCGCCGGGTTCAAACGGTCTGGAGGTCTGTCGATCTATTTCGGCCCCGATCCCGTCTATCAGTTCGACGACGAAGGGCGATTGCGCCGCGCGTACGTCGACGGATTATTGTTTCGCACTCAAGGGGAAACGCTGGCGCGACTGAGACGGGAGCGGACCGCGCAGGAAACGGCTCTGGTGCGGACCGATCTGACGGTCGCGGAACTGGAATTGTTTCTCGATTCGATGCGGAGCCGGCTGGCCTGGTTGCGAGAGGCGATCGCGGCAAAGAGGTATCTCCTTCGCGAGCAGATTCCGCCGGAGAGCGATCTCGAACCCGAGTTGATTTCCGCGATCGAACTCAGTCTGACCGCCGATCCGCCGCTCGCTCCCGCGATTCCCGGTCGTCGCTGAA
>DATKCB010000191.1:0-5366 GCA_035513495.1 Planctomycetaceae bacterium
ATAATAAGATCGGTGCGCCACCAGAACAAGAGCCGCCGGAGTGCACAGTTATCATGTAGAGCTTATGAGAATGGGGTACAATGCATGTTCCGGATACTCGTCAAGCTGAGTTTTGTTTTTTGTTTAAATGTCGGCATTTCACCATTATTTGCAGTTGATGAGCAATATGGTGTTTCGCTTACTGTTCCTGAAGACCCGAACGGAAATACAGACATTATCAGCGATCTGACATTCTCTGGAGATGGCCAAATGCTGGCTGTCGCCTATGGCAAATTCACCGGTTTGTTACAGGAACCACATCCTGGACAGACAATTGTGTGGGACATAAAAAGTGGAAGACGACTCACTACACTGAGAAGCTATCTAGATGGCGTCAGCAGTGTTGACTTCTCCAAAGACGGTAAATTACTCGCAACCGGGAGTTACGACGGAACAGTCCAGCTATGGTCTTCATCCAATTGGCGTCGGCAAACCCGCATAAAAGCCACCCAAGGAACCGTGACATCGCTTCATTTCTGTCCCCAGACCTCGACTCTTGCCGTGGGGACTTGGCAGGACAAAGAAGGTAGTCTCAAGAACACCATCAATCTCTACCAGGCATCGACAGGGCGACAGATTGCCAATCTTGAGGGACACACCGAGGAGGGAATTATGAGCGTTCAATATTCACCCGACTGTAGGGAAATTGTCAGTTCGGCAATGGACGGAAGCGTGCGGATTTGGAACGTCATAAGTGGCACAAACCGAGTCATTTATCAGACAGATACGGCGTGGTTTTATTCAGTTGCGTTCTCCTCAGATGGCCAACTTATGGCGGCTGTAGGTGGTGACTTGCCGACTCGCAAATGGCATATTCGAGTATGGGACGCAAAGACGTGGAAATTGAATCTTGAGTTGAATGGCGAAGGAAGACCACTCAATTCTGTCACGGTTTCACACGATAATCAGTGGCTTGCCGCTGCATCGAGGGATGGTGATGTAAAGTTGTGGAATCTCGTTGAAAAGCAGTCAATAAAACTTTCGCAGCCCGCCAGTCGAACTGCGTTATCACCTGATGGAAAGGTAATTGCTTTAGCACACGGTCGGGTTGTCAGACTCTTCCGTATTGAGCAGTTTGTCGAAAAAGCAAAAGGGAACTGAGTGAGCGCGTGGGGGCTAAAACCCTGAACAGCGCGAAACCGAGTCGGTTCCAGGAGCTCAAAATGGACGAGCTTCGGGCGAAAAACGTGAGCGGCGCGCAGAGGGTTCGCGACCGGTCAACGAATCGGTCAGTGCAGCCATCGATAGGCAGACGCGAGGCGCTCATAAAGTGTGGTGAACCCGTAAATCCGGAAGACCGGGTTCTGACAGATGCTCGGGCCTCCAGATTTCAGGGCAAGCGCAGCCCGGAAAGATGTCGATTTTCACAAGAGACCATCCCCGCTCGCCCGTTCGAAGTGTGTCTGAAATGTCCGAGAAACCATTGCTTTCACCACATCCCTTTCCCGAGAAACCACGTAAACGCAAGTGGCTTCGCAGGTTGTTCGTTGTTGTCGTGCTGATCGGAGTCGCGATCGCGAGCCTTCCCTCTCTCGTGGGACGGACCTCCTTGCGCAATCGGATTGTTCCGCATTTGTGGCCCGAACTCGCACAGCGCGTCTCGTTGGGATCGGCATCGCTCGGATGGTTCAGTCCCATCGGGATCGACAATCTGAATCTCTACGACCTCGACGGGACGGTGATGCTCCACGCCGATCGCTTGCATAGCCGATACACGCTGCTCGATCTGATTCTGGAACCGAGCGACCTGGGTGAGTGGACTCTTTCCCGTGCGACAACGCATCTCACCGTAGAGCCGGGCACCAGCAATCTCGAAGACTTTCTGAACTTACTCGCGACTGACGAAGACCACAGCCCGTATTCGCTGACCGTCAAAACCGAGACCACCCCTCTCAGCATCGTTCAAAAAGGATCCGACAATCCGACGGAGTTTCAGCTTTCCCGCTTTGTCTGGGAGCACACAAAGCAGAATCAGGATCGCTTCGCGGGTGAGATCGTGAGCCAACCGAAATCTTCCGGATCGATCGATTTCGACTTGACGATTTCCGATCGCTGGGAGGGTTTCGTGAAAGTCCTCCAGTGGGATTGCTCGACCCTCGAACCGTTCGCGGTGCGACTCGGGAGAGAGTGGCAGCTCAAAGGAAAGATCAACGAAGCAAATCTGCTCGTCTCACCCCAGATTGAGGCAAACATTAACATCTCGGACCTGTTCGTCGGTGAAAACGCGCTTCCCCTAGCCGATCTCCGCTCGCTCGCGGTCGGTCTGCAACTCTTCTCGACGACAGAGGGGAGTCTGCTGAAGCAACTCAACTGTCAATCGGAATTCGGAACGCTTGCTCTCGACGGCGAGATTCTCGTGCCTGAGATCGATGAAAACAGCGGCCTCTCCGAATTCGCGGATCGACTGCTGGCTCAGAAATTTTCGCTCACGGGAGAATTTCAGCTCGCGGAACTGGCGAAACGGCTTCCGGGACTTCTGAAAATCCGGGAAGGAGTTGTCATCGACGGGGGACGGCTGAAATTCCTTGCGCAATCGATCCCTGCCGAGAAAGTCCTAGAAGCTTCGCTGACCGTCTCGGACCTGAGCGCCGCCGAAGCCTCTCGGCCAATCCGCTGGGACAATCCATTTGAGGCCAGCGGACGGCTGCGCAAAACTGAGTCAATCTGGCAGTTGGAAGACCTCTCGGTCACATCCCCCGGAATCGCGATCGGCGGAACGGGAAACTTCAACGAGGCCGATTTCTCGGCCAACATCGATCTGACGAAATTCCAGACAGAATGGAGCCGCGTCCTGAGTACGGAAAATTGGACTGCCCGAGGAACGCTGGAAGGAACGTTCTCATCCCGGCAGGCGGGTCCCAACAGGTATCAACTCGCCGGACAAGCGAAGGGACGAAGCATCTCTCTCGGAACAAGCGGTTCGCTCCCCTGGGAATTTCCAGAACTCAAATCAACCATGACGGGAACGGTTTTCAACGATCAACATTTGAAGCTGGAAACTCTCTCTTTCGATCTTGAAACCGACAAGGAACAACTGTCTGCCCAGAAAAAACCGGACGGAATCTGGAATCTCTCCGCCTCGGGCAATCTGGACGGAGTCGTCACGCGCCTGCTCTCACTTTCGCCGACCGATCGCATCACGGGGCGGTACCGCCTCGGCACACAATTTCAATCAGCTTCGTCCCTGAAACGTTTCAACAATCTGAAACTGACGATCGACGATCTCGTCTGGTCGTCCGGTGCGCGGCGAGTCGACGAGCAGCAACTGATTGTCGAGGGAAACCTGAGCTATTCCCCCGAGACTGGCAGCATCGAAATTCCCGGTTTGACGCTCAATTCCGCGACGGTCGCGGCCCGGTTAACCGACGCTCGATTCGAACAGAAGGCCGAGCGATCCTCGTTCGCCGGTCAACTCGCGGCGCGTGGGCGGATGGAACGAATCGTACCGCTACTGGGAATCGACTCGAAGAATGCGGCCCCGAACGGCCTGTTGAATCTGCAACTGAAGGCCACGCGCAATACGGATCAGACGACCGATTTCCGTTGGAAGATGTTTACCGAAGGACTGGATTGGAATACCGCTCCCAAGCGGCTCCCGACGCACGCCGTCTCCTGGGCTCCTTCGACCGAGCGTACTCCTCTCAAATCGGAAATGACCTTCGGCGGAGCAGGAAAGTATCTTCCTTCCGAACAACGTATCGAACTGAGCGAGTCGGAGTTCGACGCGGGTTTCCTCCAACTGAATCTCGCAGGTCATGTCACCGAGCTGAAAACGGCTCCGCTGCTTAAAGTCTCTGGAAAATGTGATTACGACTGGTCGATTCTCCGACACCGATTTCCCGATCTGTTCGACCCCGAATTTGACATTCGCGGTGAGCATTCCAGCCCGGTGACTCTCTCGATTCCGCTCACCACTAGCGCGAGGGACAACATGTCGGGAACGATTCCCATTCAATGGGAAAGTGCGAGCTGGAGCGGACTCGCGATCGGCCCGGGTCGCACCGATGCCGTACTCTCCGCCTCGCGGATCGACGTTCAACCGCTGAAAACTTCGGTTGCGGGCGGAACCGTCCGGCTCTCTCCGGCGGTGATCTTCACCGATCGAGGAACGGTCATCGAGCAGACTCCCGAAACCATCTTCGATCAGGTCCATCTTTCGGAAGAAATCTGTCAGAACTGGCTGAAGTATGTCTCTCCACTCACCGCCGACGCTTCGCGGGTGGAAGGAACATTTTCACTGGAAACCTCGAACTTGCTGCACTTCCCGCTCGCAGACAAAAAGTCCGCGACCGGAACCGGCGTGTTGCAGATCCATTCCGCCCGCATGAGCCCCGGACCGCTGGCAATGCAGATCGTGACGCTCGAAAAACAGATCGAAGCGATCCGGAAGGGAACGCCCTTCGCAGGTCAGGCCAACGCCGATCCGCGCGCTGTCCTGACGATCCAGCAACAGGTCGTCCCGTTCGAGATTAAAGACAATCGAGTGACTCACCGCGATCTCAAAATGAAGATCAAGGATCTCGACATCAGAACTTCGGGTTCGGTCGGATTCGACGAAACACTCGATCTGACGGTCGAGATGGAAATCCCTCCCAGTTGGACGATCCAGGGGAAGCGACTGCGAGACATCTGGGGAGCCTCGATTCAAATCCCGATTCGCGGTTCGCTGAACAAACCAGTGGCCGACCCTCGCTTCGTCGACACTCTTCTGAAACAACTGGTGAAAGGCTCGGCCACCAACTTCCTCGAAAACCAGTTGAACAAGCAGTTGAATAATCTCTTCGGTCCGAAGAAGTAAAAACTCTTTCGTTCGATGATCTCGAAGAGGCGCTTTCAATCGGCAATGCGATCTTGCTAGACTTGGGGCAAACAAATTGCACCCGTAGAGAGACCGACCCATGCTGAAAGCAATCGCACGCTCGACCCTGATTCTCCTGACAATCAGTAATCTCTCCGCGACGGCAGCCGAGCGACCGAACATCGTCGTGTTCCTCGTCGACGACATGGGAGTAATGGACACTTCGGTCCCGTTTCTTACCGACGAATCGGGCAATCCGAAACGCTATCCACTCAACGATTACTACCGCACCCCCAACATGGAACGCCTCGCTGCGCGGGGGATTCGCTTCAATCAGTTCTATGCGATGAGCGTCTGCTCGCCGACCCGAATTTCGATCATGACCGGCCAGAACGCCGCACGTCATCACGCGACGAACTGGATCAACCCCGAGCGAAATAACGCTGGCCCTTTGGGACCCTCCGACTGGAACTGGGAAGGGTTGAAAAAGAGCAACGTAACGCTTCCTGGCCTGCTGGCAGCGGCAGGA
>DATKCB010000192.1:0-5736 GCA_035513495.1 Planctomycetaceae bacterium
TCGAAGAGGTCGGCGAGGAAATTCTGGAAAAAATCATTTCCGTCGCCAGCGGTGAGAAAACCAAGAGCGAGGCCCAGAACATCGGCGACGAAGAGTTTTGCCCGTGGGTGACGGGGCCTGTTCTTTGAGAGGTCTCCATGACAGACAAACTGCTGGGTATTACCGTTTTCCCCGAGTACATCCAGAGCGAGGGAATCGGGCAGATTCTGGACAATCTCGCCGCCTGCCACGCCAACGCGGTGACACTCTCGCCTTATGTCATGGCGGAAGCTGACGAGCACACTGGGAATCGCGAACCGCCTGCCGATGCGGGGGCCGGATCGGTGCGGTTACTGGATCGTCCGTTGTGGGGAAAACGTGAATTGTTTGTCCGCACATCTCCCAGTTTCGTTCCCGATAAAAAACTCTATACGGGACTCCGCTATCAGCCGGCCGAACCGGACGAGTTGACCGAGTCTGAAGGACACATCATCGCGGACTTTATCGCTGCGGCGCATGCACGGGGATTGAAAATTCTGTTTCAGATTCAGGCCGCGATCCCGCCCGGTTACCGGGTGCAGTTCGGCGGACCAGTCGAGGATGATCAGCCACGCCTGCCGAATGGAGAATTGCCGGGGCGCCGGGTGGCGAACAATGGTTCGCTCGCCGCGCCTGAAATCCTCGCTTACGAGAAGGGACTCATTCGCGATCTGTTTCGGGCGTATCCAGAGATCGACGGGATTCGACTGGACTGGCCCGAGTATCCTCCGTATCTGTTGAACTCGGTGTTCCTCGATTTCTGCGAACATGCCAAACGGGCGGCGGAAGAACGGGGATACAATTTCGACCGCATGCGTTCGGAGGTCGGGCGTCTGCACGACATGCTGCACGGAGGATTGACGGACGAGTCGTTATGTCAGTATCTGGAGGATCATTCCGGCCCGTTGGCGGAGGCGGCGAGTTCCGCGGGAGTCAGGGACTGGCTGAGGTTCAAGGCAGAGCTCTCGGTTGATTTTGTCAAAGCGGTGCGACAGACAATCGATGAAGCTGCGGGAGCAGACAAAGAACTGATCGCGCACGCGTTTCCTCCCCCGTTCAATCGCGTGAGCGGTCTCGACTATCGCCGCGTGGGCGAGCATTGTTCGGCGATCGGCGTGAAGCTTTACACGATGCACTGGCTGATGATTCTGCGGTTCTACGGAGATCAGATTCGGAACGCCAATCCGGAACTGTCGGATGAATTGCTGACGGAGTTTCTCGTTCGAAGTCTCGAATTAGGAGCTGTCCCTGGAAAAACGAGACTTGAGGACTTCCGATATCCCGAACCGGACGAGCCGCACGGAATCGACGCAGAAACTCAGACCGGGAAAATCCTGAAGTCAGAGATCGACAGCCAGATTACCCCCGTGCAGATTATCGTTCACGGATACGGACCCGTGAACGATTTTCGGTCGAGGCTAGAAACCGCCTGGGAGGCAACTTCTTACGGAATCTGGATCAATCGCTATGCGTATCTGGCGGATGAGAAACTGGATATCATTCGTGAGACGTGTTAACGAATTGAAAGGAGCGTTCCATGCCTGTCAAATTGCTGACGATTGTGTGCCTGCTGGTGAGCGTCCACAGAGTGTGCGCCGAAGTGGGTGACGTCACGCTGCAGACCGATCACGAGCAGTACCCCGGCGAAGGGGCGTTTCAGTCACCCGCCGGATGCGTCAACTGGGCGACGCGAGACGCAACCACCGATCACGAAAGGTCGCTGGGGGTCTTTCATTGGCTCCTGACGCACCAGTGGCATCTGATGTCTCCCCAGGAATGGTGCATCCCCGGACGCGTTCCCGGCGCGAATCCGAATGACTACGAGATGGTCGTTTACGACGCGAACAAGGGGCGGTTCTCGTACGGATACGGTTTGTGTGGAACGGTCCACGCTTGGAACGAAGTCTATTGGCAAGCCGCCGAATTTCCCGCTCGTCGTCGCGCCTTCCCGGGACACACCAACAGCGAAATTTTCTACGATGGCAAGTGGAGGATGTACGATACCGACATGGCGGGGATTGTCTTTAACCGCGACGGATCGGTTGCCGGATACGACGAGATTACCAGCGACCTGAGTCTGCTGGAGCGCCCGCAAGGATCGTGGCCCCGCTATCCGTTCGCGTGGCCGTCCGATTTCGAAACGATGAAACGCGGCTGGGAGGAAGTCGCGAAAGGGGGCAACTGGTACAAGCTCTATCACGGTGGCTACGCGGCACTGCCGGGGATTGTGCATCTGCGATCTGGCGAAACCTTCACGCGTTACCCCCACCCCGACGGATTCGGAGACCGCGACAAACGCCGCTTCTGGCATCAGCTCAAAGACGGACCGAACCGGGACTGGACGTTCGCCAATGGGGGAGTCCCGTTTCACCGGGGGCCTGAGTCGAATTCGCGCGGCCGTACCTCTTACGGAAACGCTCTGTTCGAATACTCTCCCGATTTGACGAGCGAGAAATGTTTTGAGGGATCCGTTGCGCGCAGTCCAAACCTTGCCGCGACTCCGAAAGGATTGAGAGGAACCGACGATAAGTCTTCGACGATCACCTTTCACCATTTTTCACCCTACGTGATCTGCGGCGATCCGGTTGACGACCGTGATCCCCTGCTCGGCCGCGCCACGGAAGGACTGATTGTCGAGGGAGATTGCACAGGGGACGTGACGATTTCAGTCAGTGCCGATCAGGGTCAATCCTGGGCCGAACCGATTTCCGTCGCGGACAAGTTTCGACACGATCTGACTGAGCTTGCCAAAGGACGTTATGGCTGGTGGATCCGATTCTCGCTCGCACCCGGAGCCAGTTTGAAATTGCTTCGCACGACAACCACCTGTCAGTTGAATCAGGCCATGTATCCGCGATTGAAGCCTGTGGAAACGAAAGTTACCTTTCGTTCTCATCCCCGAGCGGTCGTGCCGGTTTTACCACGACTGGAAGAGGAATCAGCAACACTCAATCGTTTTGAAGTTCGAGAATTGCGGTCCGACAATCTCGATTTTGTGGGACGTTCGAGCGACGAGCGTCTCGCCTATCGCGTGCGGGGACCGAAGCCGGCGGAAGTCGTGTTCAGAGTTCCGGCTGAGACTCCGCTGGCGGGAATTTCGGCCGCGGCACGCTTCTCCGTCCGCTCGCCGTCTCCCGAGGGAGCCGAGTATCAGCTCGAATATTCGGTCGATGGAGGTCAGTCATGGCAGGAACTGGGAGCTGCAATTCCCCCCTCCGACAACGAATTCTCCAGCGGCTGGGTGTACGGACAGCGCGATTTTCCCGAGACAACCGGGAAGGATGTACTGGTCAAAGTCCGCCTGTTTGGTGGTGGATATGGAACCGGTTTGATGACCGCCGAGTTGTACGGAATCCGCGCGACCTCCACCTCCTCTGCCTCGCAGGTCACCTACTCCTGGTTCGAGGGGGATTCGCGCCAGGAATTCTCGTTCGACGTCCCGGCAAATCGCGAAGAGTTCACTGTCAAAATCCCCACCGGCCGACAAACTCGGGACGATTTCGTACGAATCGCGATCCCTTGAGCCGCGCGGGCTGTCCGGTTCGGAGGACATCCCGGGAAACATCTCCCACAGTCTTGGATTTTCGGAGCCGATTCCTCAGAATGCGTTCCGCGTAAGTCGAACTTGAGCCAACCACGAAAAGCACGAAGCACACGAAATGAGTAAAGTGGTCTGCTCCATGCTAATGGTCTGAATTGGTTCAAAAGAAGTGACTTTTCACACTTTCACCTTCTACTCTTCTACTTTTCACACTCTTCTGACATTTCCAACTTTTCCTACCCGAAGTTCCCCATGCCCAAATCGATGGATGAGATCGTCTCGCTGTGCAAGCGGCGAGGTTTTATTTTTCAGGACTCCGAAATCTACGGCGGCCAGAACGGTTTCTGGGATTACGGACCGCTCGGCATGCTGCTCAAGCGGAACGTCCGCGATGTCTGGTATCGCGACATGGTCGACGAGCACAACGAACTCGTCGTTCCCGCCGGTGCTCCCGAAGAGTACCAGATGGTCGGCGTCGAGACGTCGATTATCATGCATCCGCAGGTCTGGAAGTGTTCGGGACATTACGATCTGTTCCACGACATGATGGTCGATTGCCGTCAGTCGAAAAAACGCTATCGCTACGATCACATTAAAGGCCGCTGGGTGACCGGTACCAGGAAAGAAAAAGAAGCCGATGGTCCGCAAAAGGTCTTCATTACCTGCGTCGAGGCCGAAAACGTGCAGGACGGTCTCGATGAAAACGCGCTCAAATATTTCGGACTCAAACGGAAATATCTCGACAAGCTCGAATGGGACGGAGAGATCGTCTCGCTCCCCGCGATTCCGCTGGCACAACTTCCGGAAGCCGTCGGCCCCGATGCAACCGACAAGGGAAGTCTGACCGAGCCGCGCGAGTTCAATCTGATGTTCAAGACGACTCTCGGAGCGCTCGGTGGCGAAGAGGATGCGGCTTTTCTGCGTCCGGAAACCGCGCAGGGTATTTTCGTCAACTTCAAAAACATCCTCGATACCTGCCGCGTGAAAATTCCGTTCGGAGTCGCGCAGGTCGGTAAGAGTTTCCGCAACGAAATTACTCCCCGCAACTTCACGTTCCGGTCGCGCGAATTCGAGCAGATGGAAATCGAGTTCTTCTGCCATCCCCAGCAATCCCCCGAATGGTACCGCTACTGGCGCGACAAACGCTATCAGTGGTATCTCGACCTCGGTATCTCGCCGGAGAATCTGATTCTCCGCGATCACCACACAGCAGAACTCGCGCACTACTCGGTCGGCACCGCCGACATCGAATACGCGTTTCCGTTTCTCGATCCCGGCGAGTACGGAGAACTCGAAGGAATCGCCCATCGCGGCGACTTCGACCTGCGTTCGCACGCCGAGGGGAAACTCGCCAAGCAGGGTGATGAGCTTGTCGTCGAACAGAACGAGCAGGGCCAGCCGAAACATCGCGGCAGCGGCAAGGATCTGTCGTACTTCAACGATCAGACGCGCGAACGCTACGTTCCGCACGTCATCGAACCTTCGGCAGGCGCCGATCGCGGCACGCTGGCGTTTATCTGCGAAGCCTATTACGAAGACGAACAACCCGACGAGAAAGGGGAACTGCAAAAGCGGGTCGTGATGCGGTTTCACCCCCGTCTCGCTCCGATCAAGGCGGCGGTGTTTCCGCTGGTCAAGAAAGACGGTCAGCCGGAACAGGCTCAGGAAATCTACGGAGCGCTCAAAGCGGCGGGACTGAGTTGCCAGTTCGATCAGCAGGGCGCGATCGGCCGCCGTTATCGGCGGCAGGACGAAATCGGTACGCCATTCTGCATCACGGTCGATCACGAAACCATCAGTGACGGCACGGTCACCATCCGCGATCGCGACACTCTCGAACAAATCCGGATACCTGTTGAGGAAGTTGTCTCCACGATCCAGCAAAGGTTGCAGGGTTGAAGTGTACGATGGGCACTCCTGATGCGCCCGACAAAAGTCGAAGAGGTAGCACGGGAACATTTTCCCGTCCAAACCGTAAGCAACTCCGCTCGACGGGAAAATGTTCCCGTCGTAGTGCGCCTGCGAGTGTGTTTGGACTGAGAGGTGGAAGTCCTCTTCAGGCAGACGCTCTCCGGCCTGTATTTGAAAGTAACTGCGTCTTGGTGACAAGGGGTGGGAAGCAACTGGAAAAGAACGATCAGTCCGTAACGAAAGTGAACTCGATTCGGCCGGGTTGT
>DATKCB010000193.1:0-3238 GCA_035513495.1 Planctomycetaceae bacterium
GGGCTAGCGCCCAAGCGGCTAATGAATAATACGGCGCCCGCGAGTCATTGACTCGGCAATCTCCGGATCGGACAATATCTGCGAGGTTGGTCCGCTTATGAATGAAACGTCTGTCAGTCTGCTCGATCGCGCGCGGCGGGATTCTGGTTCGGAGGCGTGGGGTCGGTTGTCGGCTTTGTATAGTCCGCTGATTCGGAACTGGCTGCGGAGGTATCAGCTTCAGGCTTCCGACGTGGACGATCTGGTCCAGGAGGTTTTGCTGACCGTGTCGCGGGAGTTGCCCCGGTTTGCGCACTCGGGGAATCCGGGGGCGTTTCGGAGCTGGTTGCGGACGATTCTGGTGCATCGGGTGCAGAATTTCTGGCGGTCGCGGAAGTTTCAGCCGTTGGCCAAGGGGGGGAGCAGTCTGCTGGACGAGCTGCGTGAACTCGAGGATGAAGCCAGCCACGCCAGCCGGCTCTGGAACACCGAACACGACCGCCAGGTTTTGTCGCAACTGCTGGATCAGATTCGTCCGCGGTTTCAGGAATCGACCTGGGAGGCGTTTTACCGGCAGATGTTCGGAGGGGAATCGGCCGCCGAAGTCGCGTCGGCTCTGGGGACTCCGGTGCATGCCGCGTATGTGGCGAAGAGCCGTGTGCTCAACATCTTACGTCAAGAGGCCGCCGGGCTGGTGGATTGAACCTGGTGTGAAAAGTGCGAAAAGTAGGAAATGTTGAGCTGTGCGCGATTCCTGTCAACACTGTGACTTTTCCCACTTTTTGTACTTTTTGTACTTTTCCCACCCCGGCTGGTATTTTTGGTGAGAGATTTTCGGGGCCCGTGTTCTTCTCCTTACGACCCCTTTCAGGAGACTGATTCATGAGCGAGCACACGGCCAATCACCCGCAACCCGAAGCGTTGATCGATTTCGGACTCGGAAAACTCGATGCGGAAAAATCGTCAGCGATCGAAGAGCATCTCAGCGAATGCGAGGATTGCTGCGAGACGCTGCTCAATCTGCAGGACGATACGTTTACCGGGCTGGTCCGTTCGCTCCCCAAGCCTTCCGCAAAGACTTCGCACGACGTGACCGACGGGGCGGTGGAGCGGGAGGAATCCGGCAATGCGCCGACGATGCTCGTGTCGAGTGACGAATCGGACGAGATTTCCGAACTCCCGGCCGAATTGAAGAATCACCCCCGGTATCGGATCGTCGAGCAGATCGGCAAGGGGGGGATGGGGGACGTGTTTCGGGCCGAGCACAAGCTGATGAACCGGCTCGTCGCGCTGAAGGTGATCAATTCGCAGCTCGTGAAACATCCGCACGCGGTCGAGCGGTTTCGGCGGGAAGTTCAGGCGGCGGCGCGGCTCGCTCATCCGAACATCGTGACCGCCTTCGATGCCGAACAGGCGGGGGACGCGCATTTTCTGGTGATGGAATTCGTGAAGGGCCGGGAGCTGGCGAGTCTGGTCAAAGAGGGGGGTCCGCTGTCTGTGTCTGAGGCGAGCGACTGCATCCGGCAGGCGGCGGAAGGATTGCAGCACGCGCACGAGCACGGGATGGTGCATCGGGACATCAAGCCGCACAATCTGATGCTCAGCCCGAACGGACAGGTCCGCATTCTCGATTTCGGCCTGGCCGGTTTCGCGAGCGAGACGGCCCTGATCGAGTCTGAATCGAACGATGATTCGACCGCGCTGCACCTGACGACGTTCGGCAGCGTGATGGGGACTCCGGATTACATCGCACCCGAACAGGCCCGCGACGCGCACTCGGCGGATATCCGGGCGGATATCTACAGTCTCGGCTGCACGCTGTATTATCTGCTGACCGGCAAGCCACCGCATAGTGCGGACAGCGTGGCCGACAAACTCAAGGCGCACGCCGAACTCGAACCGGCGGACATTCGAGCGGTCCGCGTGGATGTTCCGGACGAATTGGCGGACGTGATCCGGCGGATGCTGGCGAAGGATCCGGCCCAGCGATATCAGACACCGGCGGACGTGGCGAACGCGCTGGCTCCGTTTGTCGAACGGCACGCGACGGTTCACAGCGGGGGTTCGTCCGATCGGCCACCGCGTCGAGCGGGATTGCGGGGAATGTTCGGGGCGGCGGCGGTGATTCTGGCGGGGGTGATCTTCGTCGTCAGCGATCGGGGGCAAATTGAGATCACGACCCACGTGGATGACGTCGAGGTCGTCGTCACGCATGGGGGGAAGGAAATTACCACGATCGATCTGCAGACCGGCTCGAAGGTGACGTGGCTGCCGAGCGGAGAGTACCGGTTGGAACTGAAGCAGGACCGTAACGACGTCGAACTTCTGCCGCAGCAGATCACGCTTTCGCGGTGGGGCAAAGAGATCGTGACTATCAAACGCATTCCGCAAAAAGAGCCGGTTGCGGCAACCGATCGCGACCGGATCCAGGGAACCTGGATCGCCGAATCGGGGATGCGGAACGGACAGCCGGTTCCGCCCGAAGAGATCGGTCTGCAGCGGGCGGTCTTCAAGGGCGACCGACTTCAGGTCGTCATGCCGCGCGAAATCGAGGGAGATGGCCACTTTCAACTGACGGAAACAACCTCTCCGAAACAGATTGGAGTGTTCGTCGCCGGAGAGAACAAGGGGATGCGAGGTATCTACAAGCTGGAAGGCGATCGGCTCACGCTGTGTATGAATCTGGACCCTGCCGGCGCGTTTCCGGCAACCTTCGCGGCACCGGAGGGGACTGAATTCGACCTGATCGTGATGCGTCAACCGGCCTTGCCGAAGAGTGATTTGCCGCGTCAGATCGCCGGGCACGAAGCGAGCGTAAGAAGTCTCGCGTTTTCACCCGACGGGACGCGACTGCTGTCGAGCAGCGACAACGGGATGCTGCTGATGCACGACGTCGCGACCGGCAGGCAGTTGCGGGAATTTTCCGGACACAACCGTTCGATCCGCAGCGTGTCGTTTTCCGCCGATGGAACACGGGTGCTGAGTTCCGGTTGGGACAACACGATTCGATTGTGGGATGTCGCGACGGGCGAGGCAATCCGGGTGATCGAGGATGGAAATGGGCTGTTGCACAGTTCCCGGTTGAACGCGGAAGGGAATCGGATCATCTCCTGCTCGCATGTGGGGCAATCCGAGGGAGCGATTCGTGTATGGGACGTCGAAACGGGCAAACTGTTGAAAGGATGGGAGACGTTCCGTCAATCGTCGGAGTCCCCTCGTGTATGGGACGTCGAAACGGGCAAACTGTTGAAAGAGTTCG
>DATKCB010000194.1:0-7014 GCA_035513495.1 Planctomycetaceae bacterium
CCGACGTGGGAGCGATTCTGTATCCCCCGGAGGATTCGTTACAGCAGAAGCTACTGCGATTTCCGATCCTCTCGCTGATTCTGCTGATCGGTCTGCCCAACGTGATCATGAGTCTGGGAAATATCGCCTACAACTGGAGAGAGATCGTCGCCGTGAAACAGTCTCAACAGCAGATTTTCAGCATTCAGGTGGGGTTGTTGAATCTCTTCGCCTATGGGACCGGCTTATCCTTCTGCGCGCTGCACGCTCGTCCCATCGGACGCTGGCTGAATCATCCCGAACAGCGAGACGCACTGTCCCAAACCGATGTCTGTCAGCGGACGATGGGGATCGGTTACTGTTCGGCGATCACTTCGATGGTGTTGTGGCTGGTCTGCGGAATACTGTTTCCGCTGGGACTGCACTGGTGGACTGGCGAAGCAGTGCTGAACGACTACGTGCATTTCATGGCCTCGCATGTGATCAACGGAGCGCTCGCGGCGATCGGCGTGTTTTATCTCGTCGCTCATTTCGCGATCGAACAACTGCTCCCTCGGGTGATCAATATCGACACCCCCGATCTCCGGCTGCGGACTTCACTCGAGCGAATGGACAAGGCCGCCGTCGCGTTTGTCGGAGCGATGATCGTCGTCCCCTTCTCGGCGATCCTGTTTGCGGTGGCGTTCACGCAAAGCCGGCTCGCCTTCGGGGTGATCGCCGTGACCGGCATGATCGGAGTGGGATTTGCCTACCGCTGGGCAGGCAAACTGAAATCTCTGATCGCCACATTCAAAAAAATCACGAGCGAATAGCCTGGATTATTTCGGGGTTGAGCGAAAGGGATGCAACTCTTTGCTCCGACTGCGATTGTGGGTAAACGCCAAATGTCCCAGTGTTTTATCAGCCGGAACGCGCTAGCGTCCGGTTCGAACGACAAGTGACTTCCAACCGGGGCTAGCGCCCAAACGGCTAATGCATCATCCGGTTGAGCGTCCGGTTCGAGCAGTAATGATTGTACCACACGCTGCAGTCTCACACCTTGGTCGCGAGAACGTCCTGCCGGGTACACAGAAAGCGATATCCTTCTTCCGCCAGCATTTGGAGCGCCTGCTCTTTTTCGGTGTTCGTCAGGTGCAACTGTTCGTACCGCACGACCGTCGGCCGCACAGACGAAGCCATCAGGCTCTTGACGATCTCGAAATCGAATCCTTCGGTATCGATCTGCATCAGGTGCAGCGGTTCCATTTCGTATTCTTCGATCAGATGATCCAGCGTGACGCATTCGACTTCCGAGGAGGTGATCTGATCGCTCTTGATCGAGTGCTTCAACAAATGGGATCGCTCGAACGAGGCGACGGTCGAGGGAGCACCGACCGTTGTGTAGAAGGTGCGTGTTTCGTTCTTGTTGCTGATCGCCGCGTTGATGGGAGTCACCTGCGGCTGATCGCGGTATGTTTTTTGAAGCGCCTCAAACGCCGCCGGCTGAGGTTCGACAACCCAGCCTTTGAGCTTGTATCGGCAGACGGAATCGTAGAGGGCGTCGTCGTGTTGTCCGTCGAACGCACCGATTTGCAGAAACTGCGGACGCTCGACTTCGAGCAGCAATCGAGCGATGCACCAGCCGAGCAGATCCACACCCATCAGATCCGGATTCTTGAACAGATATCTCGGCAAATAACTCCGTTCGAAGCCGATCAGGTTCAGGAAAGAATTTCGAGTCTGACGCCAGGACATGATGAAACCTTGAGTTTGAGGAGTCGAGTCAATCGACCGACGGAAACGAATCGACGAAACGAATTCACTCGATCTGTGAAGTCAGCCCGCCTGTGATCCTCGCGAGCGCAGCCGGGTGCCGTTGCGAGGCCGTAGTTTTCCCAGACACGCCGAAATTTGTCAATTTCAGTCTGGCGACCGACAAGAAATCCACGTGACTGCCCAGCCCCGCAAACCGCTGGAGAAATGTGCGAGAAAGCTCGGCAAAAACGCTTACCGCTCCCACTTCCAGTCGCTCACACCCTTCAGATTCTGAATGCAGTGCGCCGGCCATTCGCCTTTGTGGAGACCGATGATGATTTCCGAGCCGAGGATGAACGTGTCGTCGTGCGATTCGTGGTCGAGTCCGGCGATGTGTCCGCTCAGCAGGACGTTTTCCATCCCGATCAGAGGACTGTCGAGCGGGAGCGGTTCGACTTCAAACACGTCGAGTCCCGCCGCGCGGATCTGTTTGTTCTGAAGGGCGTTAATCAGCGCTTTCTCATCGACGAGCGCTCCGCGGGCGGTGTTGATCAGCACCGCGTCGTTTTTCATCTGCTTGAGCCGCGCGGCGTTGATCAGATGACGGTTCTCGGCAGACGCGGGACAATGCAGCGAAACGTAATCGGCGGTCGAAAACAACGTATCGAGATCGACCAGTTCGATCCCCCACTTGACGATAAAGTTTTCGTCGGGAGATGGCTCGAACGCGATGACTTTCATTCCCAGTCCCGCTGCGCGGGTGGCGGTCGCTTGACCGATGCGGCCGAGTCCGACCAGCCCGATCGTGCGGCCCATCACGCGGGGGCCGCCCACGCGATCCCAATGTCGGCGACGCACCCACGTGTCGTTCCAGGGAAAGCCCCGCGCGATTCCCATCAACAGCGCAATCGTGTGCTCGGCCACGGCGTGATGGTTCACTCCGGGAGTGGTCGCGACGACGATCCCCAGACGATCGCAAGCGGCCGTATCGACGGCATCGAATCCGACGCCCGAACGGGCGATGACCCGCAACTCGGGGAGCGCTTCGAGAACGCGGGCTGTCCAGCGTTCCGATCCGGCAATGACCGCTTGAAAACCCTTCGTCGCCGCGATGAGCGAGTCTTCGTCCGCCAGGTTGAGTTTGCGATCGACGACTTCGACTTCGAAGCCGTTTTCGGGAAGCAGTGAGATGTGAGGACCGATTTCTCCGTTCAGGGAAGTTACTAAGACGCGAGGCATGAAAGGCTTTCGAAGTGGGAAACGTATGTTAAAGTCAATAGTTCCAAAAAGTGTGAGCTGATGTCGCCGGATTCGCAAGAATTCGGACGAAGACGCCAAACGACTCTGATTTCTGACGAATTCAGCTATGGTATCGCGTCAGGCTCATTTGTCTGCATCGTGTTTGTAACGATAGACAACCTTTCCCTGCACGTCGTGATGCCGCATTTCGAGTTCCGGGAATCCTCCGTCGTTGCGGAACACGTTGACCGTCAAAAATCCCCCTTTCACGCGATGGAACGGCTGAACCATCATGTCGTGACCGGGCGTTCCGCCAGCGTGTTCGTCGCTGGCCGGTCCGCAGGAAAATTCGTGAAGTCCGGTTTGTGGATCGACCGAATGATACTGCCAGTGCCGGTCCCCGCAACAGACGAACAGATTATTCAGCTTGTGCTCGCGGGTCCAGTCCCGGAACAAATTTCCTTCGAACGCGAAGACTTCGTTCGAGTGGTTGTCTTTCTTGCCCTTGCGGTCGGGGCCGACGATCGGCGTCGGGCTGACGAGTACCTTGAACGTCGCGTCCGATTCGAGAATCGATTTCATCAGCCATTCGCGCTGCTCCACGCCCCAGATGGTCTTTTCCGGTCCGTCGGGAGCGTTGTTCGGCGAGCGGAAGTCGCGCCCTTCGACGAGCCAGATTTGAAGCCCTTCGCCCCAGCGAATTGTGCGGTGCGTGTTTTCTCCCATCGGAACCTGTTCGCGAAAAATCTCCAGGCCGTCGTCCCAGGTGAGCGGGAGCATCATTTTCGGACGAAGTGTGGGCCAGGCATCGTCGCTCAGCGTGTCGTGATCGTCTTTCTCCCAATAGGTCGGGATCTGGTTGTGAAACTCGATCAGTCGCGGCAGCGAGTACATCCGATGCCAGTGATAGCGGGCCATCGCGACGGTTCGAGCGCGGGGCAGTTCGTTGTCGTAGTACACGGTGTCCCCCGTCGGGACGAGAAAATCGATGTCGAGCTCTTGCATCGCCGGAAAGATCCGAAACCCGTCCTCGTGGTCGAGATCCTGATACATCATGCCGGTGATCACGCCGAACGAAACGTCCTGCCAGCGATCGTGCTCTGAAGGTGTGGTGAACGAAGACTCGACGGTTGCGGTCGCCTGCTCCTCGTCGAGCGGAGCCGCTTCGACGCGAAAATAGTATTTCGTTCCCGGTTCGAGCCCGGTCAAAGCGAACTGTTTCACATAGTCAACTTCGTCGTGGACTTCTTCCCAGGGAACGATCGAAGGCTCGTTGAGGTCTTTGTTCGTCGCGATCAGCAACTGCAGGCGGCCTTCGGCGCCGGGCATCGATCCGTGCAATTCGTTGACCTGGTCTTTTTCCCAGAGGGGATGTTCGGAGTTTCGTCTGACGGGGCCGAGAACTCCCTCACCGGCCCGACCCGCGCGATTGCGATGAGGATGTTTCGTGACGCGAGCCCACACGATCGCCGAATCGGAGGTGAGTTCGCCGATCTTAATTCCCATTCCCAGATGGACCGGTCCGGCCGCATGCACGAAGTCGAATGGAATCAGCAGACAGATCGAAAGCAGCATCGAATATCGCACGAGACAGACTCCTTACGAACGGGGACGAGTTCCGACGAGTTTACTCGAACTGAGTCCCGAGATACACCATTTACAGGTTGCGGGGGTTTTTGGAACCTTCTTTTGGACATTTCCCCCGAGTTGGGTTTGGTCGGAATTGCAGGAATGGACCGTCAAGCTGTAACTTGGTGAGACGTGAGGTCCGGTTCGATTGTGGAAACGACTCAATTTGATGTTCGCGATTCACTTTCACTTTTCACACGTTTCGTACTGTTCACACTTTTCCCACCCTGAGTCATGCCGGCGCGCGGGAGCCGATTTGTTATGTCTCAATTCCTGAATTCCGTCGATCTCTGGCTGCCGGGCGTGATTGCCATGCTGGTGCTGGTCGCGATTTCGGGCTTTTTCTCCGCGAGCGAAACCTCGCTCTTCTCGCTGTCGCGCGACGAAGTCCGCGAATTTCGGATGGGAAATGCACGAGAGCGATTGGTGGCGTCGCTGCTCCGCGATCCCGACCGGTTGCTCACGGCCATCCTGTTCTGGAATCTGCTGATCAATCTCAGTTACTTCGCCGTCAGCGTCGTCGTATCGAACCGGCTGTTACACGCCGGGCAGCAACTCGCCGCCGGGGCGTTCGGTATGCTGAGTCTGCTCGCGATCATCGTGGCAGGAGAAGTGATTCCTAAAAGTCTCGCGGTTATGATTCCGCGCGGATTGTCGAGGTGGGTCGTCTATCCGCTCGCGATCGCGGTCCGTCTGCTCGATTCGGTCGGTCCCACGTTCAATCGGATCAGCCGGCTCGCGCGGCGCACCTTCTGGCCGCATGTCAAACGAGAACCGTACCTGCACGCGGACGATCTCGAACGGGCGGTCGATCTTTCGGGTCAGGACGAGCAGGTGGTCCATCACGAGCGGCAGATCCTCCACAATATCCTCGACCTCTCCGAAATTCAGGTCGAGGAGGTGATGCGTCCGCGGGGATCGTATGTGACGCTCGAACAAGGCTGCACCCTCGCCGACTTCGGACGCGAAACTCCACCCGGCGATTGCGTCCTGCTGCAGGAACCCGATTCGGAAAATCTCGAAGAAATGCTCCCGCTCGTGCAGATCGCGCATCTCCCCGAAGACGAACTCCTCCGCAAGACCGAGCCGGTGCTGTACGTTCCCTGGACGGCGAACCTCGCCTATACCCTGCAGCTCATGATGCGCAAATTTTCGCACGTTGCCTCGGTGGTCAACGAATTCGGCGAGAACATCGGAATCGTCACCTACGACGACATCATGGACTCAGTGATTGCTCCCGAACCGAGCCGCGCCCGCCGGGTGTTGCGGAGAGAACCGGTACTCGAAGTCGCTCCGGGAAAATATCACGTCGCCGGCATGACCACCTTGCGTTACCTGGCGCGTCGGCTCGATCTCGACTTCGAACCGACCGGCGAAAGCCAACTGACGGTCGCGGGATTGCTCCACGAAGAATTCGAACGGTTCCCGCAGATCGGAGATGAGTGCGTGTGGGAAGGATTTCGTTTCAAAGTGATCGACGCCGACCGCCGCGGCAAGCTCCGCGCGATCGTCTTTCGCGATCCGTCCGGGGAGGGAACCGAGCGATGAACGAAACCCTGATGACCCTCGGAACGATCGTGCTGTTTCTGGTCGGACTCCGCCTCTCCGCGTTTTTCAGCGGAGTGGAAACCGGATTTTACCGCATCAGTTTCCTGCGCTTGAACATCGATTCGCAGGCGGGAGACCGCGTGGCGAAACGGCTGCTCTGGTTTTTGCAGAACCCCAGTTATTTCGTGGCGACCTGTCTCGTCGGCAACAATTTCGCGAATTACATCGCGACGCTCGCGATCGGCCTGCTCGTGGGGAGCCGCTTCGAGGGAGATTCCGGCTGGGAAGAAGTGATCGCCACGCTGCTCGTTTCGCCCGTCGTGTTCATCTGCGGAGAACTGCTCCCCAAAAATCTCTACTTTCGCGCTCCGATGAAATTTCTCCGGAAAGATGCAAAATTCTTCCGGGGGTTCTATCTGCTGTTCCTCCCGATCAGCTTTCCGCTGATCGGCATCGCGAAACTGTTCGAACGCTTCGCGCAAAACAGCGAACGGCAGGGAGGGCTCGCGCTCGAACGAAACCGCCTCGCGCAGCTCCTCTCGCAGGGACATCGCGAGGGGATCCTGATGGACGTTCAGAACCGCATGGTCACGGGACTCATGCGACTCGGACAGGAACGCATCACCGCCGGGATGACGCCCGCGGCTCGAATCATCGGTGTCGAAGAGGGAGCCACGCGCGACGAGATCCTCGCCTCCGCACGCACCTATGGAGCGGCGTACGTCGTGATTCGACGCAAGGACCAGCCCGACAGTTGGTTCGCGTATGCCCGGACCATCGACGTGCTCCTCTCGACCGGACCTCCTCCCACGCGCGAAATGCCTCAGTTCGCTCCCGGACACAACCGGCTCGAAGCGATGCTGGCTCTCCGCGAACAGGACGTCC
>DATKCB010000195.1:0-5074 GCA_035513495.1 Planctomycetaceae bacterium
ACTTACGATCTGCACGGTCTCCCACCGACTTACCAGCACGTCGTCTCGTTCATCAACGATTCCGATCCTGCAGCGTACTCGCGACTCGTCGAGCGGCTGCTCGACTCGCCGCGCTACGGAGAACGCTGGGCGCGGCACTGGCTCGATGTGATTCACTTTGCCGATACTCACGGTTTCGAGCACGATGTATTTCGCCAAAATGCCTGGCGCTATCGCGACTACGTAATCCGATCGCTCAACGAAGAGACTCCCTGGCAGGACTTCATTCGCCAGCAACTCGCGGCGGATGTGTTCTCTCCCGACCGTTCCGATCTGATCGCCGGACTCGGCTTTCTGGGTGCGGGACCGTTCGATCTCAGTACTGCTAGTACCGCACCCGTGACGTTCGATTATATGGACCGCGACGATATGGTGACGCAGACGATGTCGGCATTCGTCAGCACGACAGCGAATTGCGCCCGCTGCCACGCGCACAAGTTCGATCCCGTCTCGCAGGAGGACTATTACTCACTGCAGGCGGTGTTCGCAGGTGTGGGGAAGGGAGACCGCGAATACGATCCCGATCCGCAGATTCACCGGCAGCGACTCAACTGGAAAACGGTGCTCGCGGCGGTGAATGCCAATGATCGAGCGAAGTTGCTTTCTTCCGAATATGAACAGCTCGTCGCGAACTGGGAATCCCACCGTGAGGGAAACACCGTCGAATGGAATGACCTGTCGATCGAGGTCTTCGTTTCAACCGACGGAGCCGATCTGGAAAAACTCGAGGACGGTTCGATTCGCGCCGGCGGGACGCGGCCCGATGTGGATACCTACTCTCTTACTGCCACGACGGAACTGAACTCCATTACCGGCGTCCGGCTCGACGTGCTGGCTGACGATACGCTCCCGATGCGCGGACCGGGACGGCAGGACAACGGGAATCTGCATCTCAACGAGGTCGAGATTCAATTCTTTCCAGCGGGATCGGCTAAACCGCAGCGGTTGGCGATCGCCCGGGCAACGGCGGATTTCGATCAGTCCGGCTGGACGATCGCGCACGCCCTCGACGGCGATCCGAAAACGGCTTGGGGGATCCATCCAGAAGTCGGAAAATCCCACTATGCGGTGTTCGAATTGAAGGAAGCCGTTCCCGTCAAACCGGGTGACCGGCTGGTGGTTGTGCTGAAGCAGCGGCACGGCGGCGGGCATCTGATCGGCCGCTGTAAACTTTCCGCGACGGACGGTCCTCCCGAGTTGGCGGTGGCGATTCCCAAAAGTGTGACTGCCGCGCTGGCCGTCCCGAAGGGAGAGCGGTCGCTCGATCAACAACTGATCGTCGCTGCTCACGCATTAAAACTGACTGCGAACGCCGAACTGGCCCGCTTGCCGGCGCCCGCGAAGGTGTATGCTGTTTCGACCTCGATCCAGCGCGGAACCGATACCGGGTCTCCGCTTCCCGTGAAAGAAGTTCACCTCCTCACGCGGGGAGATATCGGAAAACCGGCGGAACCGGTCACTCCCGGTGCGTTGAGTACGATCGAGCAGCTCGAGGGCCGATTCACGATTTCTGATCCTCACAACGAGGCACAGCGACGGGCGGCGCTCGCGGATTGGATTGCCTCTCCCGACAATCCGCTGACGTGGCGGAGCATCGCGAATCGCGTCTGGCAGTTTCATTTCGGAACGGGGCTGTGCGATACGCCGAGCGACTTCGGACGGATGGGAGGTACGCCGTCGCATCCGGAACTTCTGGACTGGTTGGCCTGCGAATTGCGGGACAGCGGCGGTTCGCTCAAACATCTGCATCGCTTGATTCTTGCGAGTGAAACTTATCGACAGGCTTCCCGAAACCGCTCCGATGCTGCGCTCGTGGATGGTGAAAACCGGTTGCTGTGGCGTTTCAAACGGAATCGTCTCGATGCGGAGTCGTTTTACGACTCAGTACTGCAAGTCTCTGGTCGCCTGGACCTCGAAATGGGTGGTCCGGGAGTTCAGCATTTCACGCTCAGCCCCGGTCAACAGGAGACCCCCAAAGTTCATTACGATCAGTTCGACTGGTCGCGTCCGGAGGCGGGACGACGGGCGATCTATCGCGTTGTCTGGCGGGGAATTCCGAATCCCCTGTTCGAATCGCTCGACTTTCCCGATCTCGGTCTGCTTGCTCCGCAGCGATCGTTTTCCGTCTCGGCGCTGCAATCGCTGACGCTCTGGAATCATCCGTTTGTCTTGCATCATTGCGACGTCACTTCAACTCGTCTCACTGAGACTTCTCCAGCAGAAGCAGATCAGGTTCGCGAGGCGTTCCAGTCGATCCTGCTGCGGGATCCAACGGACGGAGAACTCAGAGAGTTCGTGCAGTATCGGCACGAATTTGGACTGGCGGCGGCGATTCGGTTACTCTTCAACAGCAACGAGTTTTTGTTTGTGAACTGATGAAACAGACTTCTCTCCAACACGATCTTCTCACGAACCGGCGGGACTTTCTGTGGCAGGCAGGGGGTGGATTCGGCGGACTGGCGCTCGCACATCTGCTTGCGGGTGACGGTCTCGCGGGACTTCCCGAACCTCGACCCGAGTGGAACGGAGGGCTGCATCATTCGGCGAAAGTCAAACGCGTCATCCAGCTCTTCATGACGGGCGGGGCGAGTCCGATGGACACGTTCGATTACAAGCCCGAACTAACACGGCTGCACGGACAGAAGCTCGGACCGGAAGAAAAACCGGAAGGCTTTACCGCCATGCCGGGGGCGATCATGAAAAGCCCCTTCGAATTCAAACAGCATGGAGAATCGGGCCGCTGGGTCAGCAGCGTGTTTCCGCAGCAGGCGAAGCTCGTCGACAAGCTGACGTTCCTGATGGCGATGGCTTCCAAGACGAACGTCCACGGCCCCGCGACCTACATGATGAACGGCGGATTTCTGTTGCCCGGATTCCCCTGCCTGGGAGCGTGGCTGTCGTACGGATTGGGAAATCTGACCGACAACCTTCCAACGTTCGTCGTGCTGCCCGACCGGAAAGGGCTGCCGTACAATCAACGCGGCACGTTCAGCTCGGGGTTTCTACCGGCGATTCATCAGGGGACTGTCATCGACGCGGCGGCCCCCAATCCGGTTCCGTTTCTGCAACCCGATTCGAAGTACTCGTTTGCCAGTGCCGCTGCCGATCGACGGGGATTGGAACTGCTCGAAAAATTCAATTCGAATCACCGGGAACAACATCCCGACGACTCGCGACTCGAAGCGCGAATCAAAAGCTACGAACTGGCAGCCAAGATGCAATCGGCCGCGCCGGAAGCGTTCGACCTGAGCCGCGAACCGGAGATTCTCCACAAGAGTTACGGGTTGGATGATCCCGTCACCGAAGACTTTGGGCGGCGCTGTCTGCTCGCTACTCGTTTGATCGAACGGGGTGTCCGGTTCGTCCAGGTCTGGAGCGGACCTCAGGGGGCGACCGGCAACTGGGACAATCACGGGAACATTGTGACCGAGCTTCCTTCCATCGCGGCGACTGTCGATAAACCGATTGCGGCATTGTTGCAGGATCTTGAGTCTCGCGGACTATTCGAGGATACGCTGCTCGTCTGGACAACCGAGTTCGGACGAACCCCCTTCGCGCAGGGAGCGCAAGGCCGGGATCATAATGGTGGTTCGTTCGTCACCTGGATGGCGGGGGCCGGTGTTCGACCAGGAATCGCGTACGGAAAAAGCGACGACTGGGCCTACCAGACCGCCGAAGGAAAAACCTACTGCTACGACCTGCACGCGACGATTCTGCACCTGATGGGGATCGATCACGAACGATTGACCGTTCGCCAGAACGGCATCGACCGCCGCCTGACCGATGTTCACGGACACGTCGTCAAAGAGATTCTCACCTCCTCTGTTTGACATTTTATTCCTTCCACGGTTCGGCTCACAATTTCCATGCAATATCGCCCGCTCGGGAAAACAGGCCTGCAAATTCCGGTTCTGTCTTTCGGCGCGGGGCCGGTTTCGACACTGATGGTGGGGGAGAGAAATCCGCAACAGCGAGATGTCATCGCCTACGCGATCGAACAAGGAATCAACTGGTTCGACACAGCCGCCACTTATGGAAACGGTCAGTCGGAGCAAAATCTGGGCCGGGTACTCGACGAACTGGGAGTCGGTGACAAAGTTCGAGTCGCCAGCAAGGTCCGGTTGACCGAGGCGGACCTCAGCGATATTCGCGGAGCGGTGAGGCAATCTGTCGAAGGGAGTTTGAAACGGCTGCGGCTGTCTCGATTGACGCTGTTGCAACTGCATAATTCGATTACTCCGCGGCGCGGCGACGAGCCGACCAGTCTGACGCCGGAGGACGTGCTCGGTTCCGGAGGTGTGGTCGATGCATTCGAAGAGCTGCGCGAAGCAGGGCTCGTGTCTCACTTCGGATTGACGGGGATCGGACATCCGGAGTCTCTCGCAGAAGTCGTATGTTCGGGTCGATTTGAAACGATGCAGGTGCCGTATCATCTGCTGAACCCCAGTGCCGGACTCGATATGCCGGAGGAGTTCTCCGAGACGAATTACGGCAACATCATCGCGACCTGTGCCGAGATGCAGATGGGAGTGATGGCGATTCGCGTACTCGCCGGCGGTGCGCTGGCGGACAATCCGCCCAGTCCGCACACATTCAAAACTGAATTCTTCCCGCTGGCTCTCTACGAACGCGACCGGCAGCGGGCAAACCGGATCCGCGAAACGCTCGGTCCCGACCGACGCCTCCCGCAGGAAGCGATTCGGTTCGCACTGGCTCATTCACAGATCAGCTCGGCGATCGTCGGCTTCGGAGAAGTTTCGCAGATCGACGAAGCACTTGCGGCGATTCATGCGACCACTCCTGTTTTGAACTGGAACGACATCCGTTCTTTCGAATCCAATACGATCAGTCACTGATCTGACCATATTCATTCTTCTTACTCGCTCGGGTTTCTATGACGACAGCCCCTCCACTCACCGCCACTCGACGATACGTGCTGGTGAGCTGCGCGCTGCTGGCGTGGCTGTGTGCGGGGATTCTGATGGCGATTCCGCCGCTCGCCACACGGTCGGCAGTGGCCGAGATGGGAGTCACG
>DATKCB010000196.1:0-5534 GCA_035513495.1 Planctomycetaceae bacterium
GTTCATCTTGGTCATTCCCTTCTGCGAATATCTTAACGAGGGAAGCCGTGCTGTGTCTCTCTCGATCGGGGTGATTCTGATATTTCAAGTACAGATCACCCCGATTTTTTTCGAGAACGAATGTCTCACCGGGGGGAACTATTTTGAGGTGGCTGTCAGCTTTGCGGGAGGCCGTAGGAAGGGTTGGTCGCGGTCGATCGGCGTTTTGAACGCGGATCGACGCGCAACATCGGCTTCCGAGGCTGCATCGGCGCAGAACTTTCCCGACAATCGGCGTCGGTTGTGATGCGAACGGTGCAATTTCCGAACGCCTTCCCGAAGGCTACACTCGTAACGGCTGAGGAGTCTGCCAACGGAGGTTTTCCAGCACCCGATCGAACAGCGCCTAATACGGATAAGACTCCGACAGCGAGATCCGCATCAGGGGGGAGTTTATTTTCAGGATTGCAGGAAGACTGATGGCTTGTGCATCCGCGAGCGGTTTCGTGAAGCTCGCTCCGTCATTTCGACTATCGCACAGATCACCGTTTTCGTACCTTTCACATGCTGCCTCTCGCGATCCCGATCCTCAGCCCGAACTCTTTCAACTCATTGGCTTTTCATGAAAACCATCAGTCTGATGCTTGCTCGATTCTGTCTCTGCGCCTGGTTCGGCGCGGCCAGTCTGTTTGTCGTGACGGCGGTCGCGGAAGTGAGTCACCCGACCTTCGATTCGGCCACCCGCGACGAACTCGCGAAGCTCCGCTTTCCGCAGTACTACACATTCGGATTCTCTCTGGTCTGCCTGGGCCTGATCTTCGGCTGGGTGGCTCGTAATCATCCCGTTCTGGGAGCGCGTCGCATGAAGGTCTTTTTCGCGCTGACGATTGTCGCGCTGCTGATGATGGTTGCGGACTACTTCTGGATCTACTCGACGCTGGTCTCGATGCTCGCGCTGTCGGCCCGTCCTGCGAATTTTCACAGCTATCACAAGGCGTCGATGTACATCAATTCGGCAAGCCTTGCGCTGGTACTGGTTTCCTCGCTGTTGATCTCATGGAGCGGTCGGCGGGCCGATGGAAAATGACGGACGACGACCTCAAACTTCGATTCGAACGCGACGGATATGCATTGTTACCGTCGGTGTTCTCGACTGAGGAAGTCGCACAGCTTCGCTCCCGTCTGGAAGCGGTTCTATTCCGCGACGAAGAACACTCATCGCTCCGAAATCGAGCGGGAGCCGTCTACGCTGCTCGGAACGTCCTCGAACTGTTTCCCGAGACAGAGACCGTCTGGAGACGACCATCCCTGACTTCGTTTCTCAATTCGGTTCTGGGAGCGAGATTCGGACTGGTTCGGGCGCTGTACTTCGACAAACCGCCAGGACTGACGTGGGGGCTTCCGTGGCACAAGGATCTGACGATCGCGATCGAATCTCCGGGATCGTTTTCCGAACAGATTCCCGCAGGACACTGGCGAAAGCTGACCCGCAAGGCCGGTGTTCCGCACGTCGAGGCGGACTGCGAGACTTTGCAGAGGATGGTCACTTTGCGGATCCATCTCGATCCCGCACGGGCCGAAAATGGGGCGCTGCGAATCGTTCCGGGGTCGCATCGAGCGGGCAAGGAACTCGATCTCTCGCGTCCCGAACAACTCGCGATTGCCGAAACCGGCGACGTGTTCGCGATGAGTCCTTTGCTCTCTCATTGCAGCGGGCGGTCCGCCGAGGGAACGGAACTGCACCGGCGGATTCTGCATCTCGAATTCAGCGGAGCCGAACAGTTGCCCTTCGGTTTTCGCTGGCGGAATTTTCTGGCATCGTGAGCAATTCGTGTGGCAAACTGTGTCTGTGTCATTCAGGAGCCACCGCAATGAGTCCACAAAAGCAAAAACGTGTTCTGATCGGAGCAATCGCGGGTGCCGCGTTGGGAGCGTTCCAGATGCGTGCGCAAAAGTACGACTTCTCGGACTCCGCCGGAGTCTCCCAGGCAATCGGATTCATGGTAGGTTTCGTGGGATTTGGAGCCTTGATCGGTTGGATCAGCGGTCCGAAAGAGGAGCAATGAATCGGTCTTGTCTTGTGACGGAGACCGTTTAATTGTGCAGCTCGATATTCCGCAAATCCTTTGAGCGTCACGAATGAATCACGCGATACAATTTACTGCGATCATGTGGCCGAATCAGGAGCATGTCTCTCCTCACGATCTGGCTGAATTAGTCAAAAAGTTGTTTCCCGAGTGCCGCGTGGACTGGGAAGCGGGTGATCGATCCACACTTGAAAACGTCGAACAACTCAAATCCTTCGGCGTACCCGAAATGATTCTGGACGGAGCGCGGAGCTACATGGGGAATCGGTTCGTCCTGACGGTGAGACCTCTGTCTGCCGTGAACGCGGAACTTTCCGGGCTTGTCTCGACTGTGCATCGGGATCTGGGTGATTCGCTCGAGTTTACGATGCAACCCTATGATCCCCGGCACTTGAATGCTCTGTCCGCGGCACTCGCTTCGGCGATCGACTTTGTCTATCGCCTCGAATACGAAGCTTCGTTCTCTGTTCGCATCGAGCCGTCCCCCTGCAAGGACCCGTTGAAAATCGCCCGCAAGCGTCTGCCAATTCCTGGAGGAGATGAACCAGAGATTCAGCTTCGCGAGATCTCCGAGTGGGAGAGTATTTTTCGCCGGGGCCTCCTGAAATGGGTCGACCAGTCGAATCACAAGCAGAAGTTCAACGAATGGACACGCTTGTTTGAAACGCTCGAAGATTACGCAGCGGCAGCAGCAGCCGATATTTGCAACATCGCAGCACCCGTTCGAGCCTGGCAGATCGACGTTCCTGAGTGGTCACATCAAAATGCATTATTGCTCGACCAGACGGATTTCTACACGTACATCGATCTCGGAGGCGTTCCGAAGGGGATCTTCAGTCCGTCAGAGTGACCTGACTGTCATTCTCCTCCCGACTTCAAATCCGCACGAAGAGCTTCCTGCGATACATCCACAGCGCAATCAGCCACATTGTGAACAGCACCAGAACCGATTCGTTGATCGGGGCGAGGATGTTCGTCTCTCCGAAAAAACGTTTGATCAAGTTGGTCCCCGCGAAGCTGTCGATGGTTTGCATGTGGATCTGCCAGGTGTGGGAGATCCAGCCTTTCATCAGTTGGGCCATCACGTAAAACGCGATCGAGTTCATTCCCACGACGGCCATCGGGAACGCCAACCACTTCAGTTTGATCACGTCGAACAGCAGATAGAACATCCCCAGCAACAGTAACGCCCAGCCGGTACTGAAGACCGCCCAGGTGGGGGTCCAGATCCGTTTGACGGTCGGGCAGACGCTCCAGCCCCACGTGCCGGTGTCGATCGGCCAGATGTGGGTATCCGCGACCATTCCCGCCAGCAGACAGACTGTTCCCGCGATCAACAGCCTCCGCACGATTTTTCGATCGTCGGAAGGACCGATCAGCAATTGACCGGCCATCAATCCGAACAGCATGGTCGCGATCGAAGGGATGAAGTTGAGCGTCGCATACCCGCCCTTGTTGAGCCAGTAGGTCTTTCCTCGAAATTCCTGTTCGGACGAAGGGAATTTGCTGAGAAATTCCCGGTCGAACGCGGCGGCTGCGTTCGTGTGTTTGTTCCAGTGTGAGCCGAAACCTTCGTACTGTTTCATCAACTGAAAATGCTCGGCTCGTTCGTCTGCTTTCTCGACGTGTTCTTCAATGTAGGCGGTCAGATTTTGCAGTTCAGTCTCGGGAATCTGATAAGCGTAAAAGAAGTACCAGTATCCCCCCAGGATCGCCAGCGCAGTAATACCCTGAACAATGGCTTTCTGTCCGAGCAGCAAGTAGACGAAGATGTACCCCAACCCGATCTGCGAAAGGACGTTCGTGAAGACGAAATTCGTCTGGGAACTCCAGTTCGACGCGAGAAAGACGCCGAGAGCGATCAGGATCAGCGAGCGAACGACCGCGTGCAGAAATCGGCGAGTCCCCGACTGTCCTTTGTCGGTTCGTTTGCTGTACGAGAACGGCATCGAGACGCCGACCATGAACATGAACGACGGCTGGATCAGGTCCCAGAAACTGCAACCGACCCACGGGACATGTTCCAATTGATACGACAACACGTTCCAGAGCGTTTCGCTTTGTCCACCCGAGACGAGCGCGTCGTGATGTTTTGCCCAGACGCTCGCGATCTTGAGTCCGCTCGCGGCCATCGCAATCATCACGAACCCCCGATACGCATCGAGGGAGATCAGACGCTTCTTTCCGCGATCGGTCATTTCGTCGCGAAGTGTTGTCGGATTTGTCTGCACCGATTGTGGACCGAATAACGCCATTGAAAACTCCCCAAGTAAAACCGAACTCATGTTACCGTGAAACAAAAGCGGACACACATGGATTTCCCCGAATTCGGCGAATTGCGATTCCGCACGAGAGAGTATTGGAAATTGCGGAACGGCTCGCTTACAGTCTGGAGAGTCCGACTGTTTCAGATGACTCCATTGTTTTCATTCGAGGATGGCATCTCCCATGTTCCGAACCTGCTTGATCGTATTGTCCGCCTGCTGTGCGCTGCTTTCGACCGGACGAGCCGCCGAGCCGCCGAACGTCTTGATCGTCATGGCCGACGACTGCACGTACAATGATCTCCCTCTGTATGGAGGTCAAAACGCGAAGACTCCGCACATCGATCGACTGGCCGCGCAGGGATTGACGTTCAACCGGGCGTATCTGAGTGAAGCAATGTGTCAGCCGTGCCGGGCGGAATTGTTTACGGGACAATACCCGATGCGGAACGGTTGTGCCTGGAATCATTCCGCCAGCCATCCCGAAACGACCAGCATTCCACAGCATTTGGGGAAACTCGGATACCGAGTCGGGTTGACGGGCAAGGTTCACGTCAAACCGGATCACGCGTTTCCGTTCGAGTCGGTGGAGGGATTCGAACCGAACTGCGTCCGCAATCCGACTCGTCCGCACGAACTGGAAGGTGTTCGCGAATTTATGATCCGCGACAATCGGCAGCCGTTCTGTCTGGTGGTGGCGCTGGTCGAGCCGCACGTTCCCTGGGTGATGGGGGACGCTTCGCAGTATCCTCCGCAGAAGATCAAGCTTCCCCCCAACATCGCCGACACTCCGCGGACGCGTCAGGATTTCGGTCGCTATCTGGCCGAGGTCACTTACATGGACTCTCAGGTGGGAGAACTCCTGGAGACGCTCGACGAATCGGGGAAATCTGGCGACACGCTGGTTCTGTTTACGTCCGAACAAGGCTCCCAGTTTCCCGGCTGTAAATGGACGAACTGGGACACCGGCCTGCACACGGCTCTGGTCGCCCGCTGGCCGGGAGTGGTTCCGGAAGGCCGACGCACGGACGCACTGGTTCAATATGCCGACGTTCTTCCCACGCTGATCGAACTGGCAGGAGGCGATCCCGCGAGCGGCGGATTCGACGGAACGAGTTTCCTCCCGGTCCTGATCGGCGACAAACAGACGCATCGCACGTTTGTGTATGGAGTCCACAATAATATCCCCGAAGGCCCGGCGTAT